>CAIZGT010000559.1 GCA_903932545.1 uncultured Rhodospirillales bacterium | reverse complement strand
CCTTTGACCGTGACAGACGTGACGGAGCATTTCGCAGGCTCCGGTTTTGGCCTGTTCGCCAAGATTGCCGCCTCAGGCGGCATCGTGCGCGCGATTCCGGCACCGGGCACGGCGGAGAACCCGCGTTCGTTCTTCGACAAGCTCAACGAATGGGCGCGTGAAGAAGGTGCGGGCGGCCTGGGTTATATCCAGTTCGGCGCGGACGGCGTGGCGAAGGGGCCAATTGCGAAGAACCTGGAGGCGGCTCGGCTGGATGCGATCAAGGCGGCATGCGGCCTCAACGATGGCGACAGCGTGTTCTTCGCGGCCGGCAAGAAAGACGAAGCGCCGAAATTCTCCGGCAAGGTTCGTACTAAGCTGGGCAATGATCTGGGGCTGATCAACGCGGGTGACTTCAAGTTCTGCTGGATCACCGATTTCCCGATGTATGAAATCGAGGAAGAAACCAAGAAGATCGATTTCAGCCATAACCCATTCTCAATGCCGCAGGGCGGGATGGAGGCGCTGTTGACGATGGACCCGCTGGACATCAAGGCGTTCCAGTATGACATCGTGTGCAACGGGATTGAGCTGTCGTCGGGCGCTATCAGGAATCATCGCCCGGAGATCATGATCAAGGCGTTCGAGATTGCGGGTTACACGGCGCAGGATGTGGAAGATCGCTTCGGCGGCATGCTCAACGCCTTCCGCTTCGGCGCACCGCCGCATGGTGGCTCGGCCCCGGGCATCGACCGGATTGTCATGCTGCTGGCTGATGAGCCGAATATCCGCGAAGTGATCCTGTTCCCGCTCAACCAGCAGGGCGAGGATTTGATGATGGCAGCGCCCGCGGAAGTGCCGGCCGCACGCCTAAAAGAACTCTCGCTGAAGCTCGATCTGCCGCCCAAAGTGAAAAAAGACTGATTGGCGCGCGGGTTTCGTGGAAATCCGGCACGGCGCGTCTATATGCTGAAGATCGGTCGTGAGGGTTTCGTATGCGTGGTGTGTGGTTGGGTCTGGCGCTATCGACTCTGATCTGTGGGGGGCGCGGTGAAGCGGCCGAGTTGGCAGCGCACTCCGCGGTCTACAAATTGTCGCTTGAGAGTTCCAAAGGCGATATCGAAGTCGCTTCTGGCACGATGACCTATGAGATGATCGACGCATGCGAGGGCTGGGCGGTGCATCAGCATTTGTCGATGTTATTGTCCAACCATGACGGCCAAGACGTGAAGATGATGTCGGATTACAACACGTTTGAAGCCAAAGACGGGTTGTCGATGCGGTTTCGCATGCATCAGGTTACCGATGGTGAAGCGCCGGATGATGTGGCAGGCGATGCCAAATTGGAGCGCCTGGGCGGCAAGGGCAGTGTGACTTACACCTTGCCGGAGCCTGCGACCAAGGCGCTGCCACCGGGCACAATGTTTCCCACCTTGCACACCGCCACGATTTTAGATGCTGCCCAGCAGAAGAAGAAATTCCTCACCCTGCCGGTGTTTGACGGCACCTCCGCCGACGGTGGGCAGACCAGTTCGGTGGTGATGACGGGCTGGGATAAGGCTCCGGCGCTTACCAAACTCGCCCCGCTCGCGGCGGTGCCAAGTGGGCGGGTGCGCATCGCGTTCTTCGACAAACCCAATGCCGGCACCAGCGAGGCGCAACAGCCGGATTATGAGGTGGCAATGCGCTATTGGGCCAATGGGGTGGCCGATCAGATGTCGATGGATTTCGGCGATTTTGTGGTCTCGGCCCAGATTGAGAAGCTGACATTGGGCAAGCCGGGCTGTTGAGGCGTTCGGTTTACGGTTTGATCACCAGCAGGCGGCCATCTTCCAAACCGACCAGCACGCCGCCAGACACCAGCGCCATGTCGGTGCTCGCCCGTGCAGGCAGGCGCACACGGGCGATGTCATGCGCGGTGGGGGCCATCGCGATGATCCGAAGCGCACGGCGGTCTAGGCTTGGGATGGCGATATCGGGGTGTTGAGGGCCATCCAACTCCGCCACCACGCTCATGCCCGGCGCGCGTGAGCCAAAGAAGTGGTTGGCGGTGTCTTCGACTTGGCCGGTTTTGACCAGCGCACCATCGCGCCACGCCCAGAATTCGAGCGCGCCGACCACATGCGGCTGGCGAACGACGGCGATTTGTTCGGTTCCGAGCCCCTGGAAATCCGCGACACCCACCGGGTCAATCCACGCATGCGGATGGCCGATCACCGGCGAGGTGACGACGATCTGCGCGGTTTGCGGGTCGATCACCGCAAGGCCCGCGCCGCCGGTGAGGGTGGAGCGGACCAACACGATGCGGGTGGCACCGCCGAGGGTGGCGATGCGGGGGCGCAAGTCTTCAAACACCGCATCCTCGCCGGCCAGCACCACCGCGCGGGTGCCGTCGCGGCGCTCGATGATGAGTTCAGCGGCTTCGTAATGATGGCCAAACACGCCATGCTGATAAATTTCGGTCGGCACCGCGAGCCAGGCTCGCGCCACTGGGCCGTCACTATGCGCGATTTGGGAATCGGGTAGGGCGGGCGGTGACAGCGCGGGGATGCTGGGCGCGTCGGTACGGGTGAGGCGGAGCGTGTCGGGGGCGAGCTGATACCAGCCGAGATCGGTTTCGATGCGCGGGGCAGCGGCTTCAGCATTGATCGCGCGCAGTTTGCCGGGCAGTGCCACCTCCTCGCTGTGCCATGCGGCGTATGCTGGGGATGCCGAGGTGAGCAGAGCGATCAGCGGCAGCAAAGCGGGCAGGCGCATGGGGCAACAATCCTGTTGAGGCGTATATTGGAGACTGCGCCAGATTGCTGGCGTTACAACGCTCCCACCGATTGCAACGCGGCTGCGATCTCGTGCCTTGCGGGGGCTGCCAAAGGGGATTGTGGCGGCAGCGGGTTGCCCACCGCAAAGCCCTGCAACTCCAGCCCGGCTTTGATGCAGGCGGCGAGGCTGTAGCGGGCGAAGAGTTCGTTGATCCGCCACAGGCGGCGTTGCAGTGCCATCGCCTCGGGCCATTTCGCGGCACGGCAAAGCTGGTAAAGTTCGATACTCGCACGCGGCACGACGCAGGCGGGCCCGGCCATCCAGCCCTTGCCGCCGATGAGCATCACCGCCGCGGGGATATGGGCGGAGGCGGCAAATATGTCGATATCATCGCCCACCGCGTTCATGATCGACAGCAGGCGGCCGGTGTTGGTGGAGGCGTCTTTCAGGCCCACTATATTAGGGATTTTGGCGAGGCGGGTGATCGAGGCCACCGAGAGATCGGCACGTTGGAAGTTCGGGTTGGTGTACATCACCACCGGAAGTGACGTGGCCCGGGCGATCGCGGTGAAATAGGCCTCGATCTGCGCCTCGTTCAGCGGAAAATATGCCTCCAACACCGCAAGAATACCGTCTGCGCCAGCCTGCTCGGCATAGCGCACCTGTTCGATTGCATCGGCGATGGTGGACGACGCCACACCCGCGATCACCGGCACGCGCTTGTTGGCAGCCTCGATGGTGACGTCGATGACGCGGCGTTTCTGGGCGGCGTTGAGATAGGCGAATTCGCCGGTGGAGCCGAGGGGCACAAGGCCGGTCATGCCTTGGTCGATGAGATGCGTGCACAGGCGCGCGAGCACGCCATCCATCACGCTGCCATCGTCCGCGATGGGCGAGACGAGATAGGGCATCACGCCGTGAAATTGTTGTGCCATTATCGTCTTCCGTCCCCATATGTGAGTGCCTGTCAGGAGACCAGCCTTGGACCAGATCGTCCAGTTCATCCCCATCAAGCAACCCGCTTTGCCGCATACACACCGCCTGCAAGTGGTCTCGGACTACGAGCCTGCGGGCGATCAGCCAAGTGCGATCAAAACGCTGGTGGCGGGGATTGAGGCGGGCGAGCAGGATCAGGTGCTGCTCGGCGTGACCGGCTCGGGCAAAACCTTCACCATCGCCAAATGCATCGAGGCGGTGCAGCGACCAACATTGATTTTGGCACCGAACAAAACGCTGGCGGCGCAATTATATGGCGAGATGAAATCATTCTTCCCAAACAATGCGGTGGAATACTTCGTATCGTATTACGATTACTTCCAGCCGGAAGCCTATGTGCCGCGCACGGACACATACATCGAAAAAGACAGTCAAATCAACGAACAGATCGACCGCATGCGCCATGCCGCGACGCAGGCGTTGTTGGAGCGCAATGATACGATCATCGTTGCATCCGTCTCCTGCATCTACGGTATCGGCTCGGTTGAGACGTATGGGCGGATGATTGTGAAGCTCGAAGTGGGCGGGCGCATTGATCGCGATACGCTGGCGCGCGGCTTGGTGGAGCTGCAATATCGCCGCAACGATGCCGCGTTCCAGCGCGGCACCTTCCGGCTGCGCGGGGAGAATGTGGATATTTTCCCGGCGCAATATGAGGATCGCGCGTGGCGCATCACGCTGTTTGGCGATGAGATCAAGAGCATCCATGAGTTCGATCCGCTGACCGGCGACAAGACGGCCAGCATGGAGAATGTGACGATCTATCCGAACAGCCATTACGTGACGCCACGGCCCACGCTCAATCAGGCGGTGGAGGAGATCAAGATTGAATTGAAAAATCGGCTTGATGACTTTGTGGCGAACGGCAAGCTGCTGGAGGCGGAGCGGCTGCAACAGCGTTGCACATTCGATATGGAGATGATGCTCACCACCGGCTCGTGCAAGTCGATTGAGAATTATTCCCGCTATCTGTCAGGCCGCAAACCGGGCGAGCCACCGCCGACGTTGTTTGAGTATCTGCCGGAAAACGCGCTGCTGGTGGTGGATGAAAGCCATGTGACGGTGCCGCAAATCGGCGGCATGGAGCGGGGGGATCATGCGCGCAAATCGATTTTGTCCGAGTTCGGATTTCGGCTGCCGTCCTGCATCGACAATCGGCCGCTGAAATTCGAGGAATGGGAGCGGTTCCGCCCGCAAACCATCTTCGTCTCGGCCACGCCTGGGCCATGGGAGATGGAGCGCACCGGCGGCAGCTTCGCGGAACAGGTGATCCGCCCGACCGGGTTGATTGATCCGGTGACGGAAATCCGCCCGGTGGAGCATCAGGTGGATGATCTGCTCGGTGAGGTGAAGAAAGTCACCGCCAATGGCGGGCGCGTGCTGGTGACGGTGCTGACCAAGCGGATGGCGGAAGACCTCACGGAGTATCTGACCGAGCAGGGCATCAAGGTGCGCTATCTGCATTCGGATGTGGACACGTTGGAACGTATTGAGATCATTCGTGATTTGCGGCTGGGCGTGTTCGACGTGCTGATCGGGATCAACTTGCTCCGCGAGGGATTGGATATTCCGGAGTGCCAATTGGTGGCGATTTTGGATGCGGACAAGGAAGGCTTCCTGCGCTCGCAGACCTCGCTGATTCAGACGATTGGGCGGGCGGCGCGCAATGTGGATGGGCGGGTGATCCTGTATGCGGACACAATGACGCGCAGCCTGCGCTATGCGATCGAGGAGACCGATCGGCGGCGGAATCGGCAGCGCGATTGGAACACCGCGCACGGCATCACGCCGCTCTCGGTGAAAAAGCATATCGGCGAGGCGCTGCAATCAGTGTTCGAGCAGGATTATGTGACGGTTGAGGCGGTGCCGGATGCGGCCTTGGGTGATTTCGTCGGCCGCGATTTGAAGACGAGCATCGCCGAGCTTGAGAAGCGGATGCGCAAGGCGGCGGCGGATTTGGAATTCGAGGAAGCCGGGCGGATCCGTGACGAGATCAAGCGGTTGGAGGCGCTCGATTTGGGCTTGCCTGCACCACCCGCGGCGACCGGTGGGCCGAGGGCGAAGAAGGATTGGGCCCCGAAGCCGGGCGGGCCAGGCGGCGGTGGGTATGATCCGAGCAAGCGGAAGGGGGGGCGCAGGGGGCGGTAGGTCACCGATCTCGGCGCCGCATCGCATCGGTTTGCTTGCTTGAGGCATAACGCGGATGTTCAAGTGGCTTCAAGCGTAAT
>CAIZGT010000558.1 GCA_903932545.1 uncultured Rhodospirillales bacterium | reverse complement strand
GCGGCGGCGGCGCCACCGTCGGCGGAACTGCGTCTGTCACCAACGGCGGCGGTTCCGGCGGAGGTGGCGGCGGTGGCTCGAATGCGGCGGGGGGCGGAGGCGGTGGCGCTGCAGGTTCGGGCGCGGCTTCCAGCGATAAATCGACCGTCTGCACCAACTCCGGCGCAGGAGGAGGCGGTGCAATATGCACACTGAATAGACCGAACAACGCCGCTGTCAGCCCTGCGGCTGCGATATTGGTGAGAAGATCGACACGATCATTGACCAGTTTCATCGCAGAACGGTCACTTCGCGCGGGCGACAATCGCCGCATTGGCGATGCCGGCCGTCTTGAGCGCGTCGAGCACGTTGACCAAATTCTGCAATTGTGCGGCGCCATCACCGGCAATAATCACCGCAGGCGCGGTCTCTCCAGGCAGCGGACGCAGGCGATCCGGCAATTCTGCGAGCGAGACGGGGCGACCCTCAAGGAAGGTTTCGCCATCTTTATCAATGCTCACCATAACTTTGGAACGCTCAACCATGCGCTCAGTGCGCGAGGATGTGGGCGGATTGATTTTGAGCCCGAGCGCAGGCAGCACGTTCATGCTGATCAGCACAAAGAACACCAACAGGAACATCATCACGTCGATCATCGGAATGATCTCGATCCGAGCCCGACGTTCACGGCGGCGTGGCCAATTTCTCACCAAAATTCCCCGTTTCAAACATTTTGTAACGTGTCGCGCACGACGGGGTTTCGTTGATGTAGTGTCATTGATAAAGCGAAAATTCTGCGACGGTTTTATTGCACAATTATGTAAGTTGATTCATATCGGCACTTCATGATGCACGCACATTATGTTTCATTTCGATGAAAAAAATATGAATATTGCAAGATAATCGATTTTTCATAAAATATTCTTATTTCTGCCACATCCATCCATAGCGCTTTGGCCGTATTACAACGGTCAAAACGAATGCCACCCCGCCGGGAAGCCAGCACGAGGCAAGGATTTTTGTCGTTAACCCGACATCGTTAATTTTTTAGCACGATTCTTGCTTGCCTTCTGGCTCAGGGCATTGTGAGCTACAGCGCAGCGGATTGGTCCGCATGCGTTGGAGACTCTCGAATGGGGATCGGCCCTCGCCTTGATCTTCGCCAGTCTCAATCACTGGTGATGACGCCGCAGTTGCGGCAGGCGATTAAGTTATTGCAGTTTTCAAACATTGAAGTCTCGGCTTTCATCGATGAAGAGCTGGAACGCAACCCCTTGCTCGAACGAGACGAGCGCGACGAATTGCCCGCCCCTGAGCGCGCCGCGCTGGATCAAACCCCAAGCTTGGCCAACGATACCGTCGATGTGGCCAATATCTTGCGAACAGACGAGTTGCGCCTCAGTGGGGCTGGCACGCTCGACCATGCCGAATATGCCGAGCCCTACGATCCCGGCAGCGCCAGCGACGGATATTCGCGCGGTGCCAGTTCAAGCTTCGACGATGACGAGCGCAGCATCGACGACCTCGCCGCACGCCACAGCACACTGCGTGAGCATTTGGGCGAGCAACTCCGCCTATCGTTTCACGATCGG
>CAIZGT010000557.1 GCA_903932545.1 uncultured Rhodospirillales bacterium | reverse complement strand
GGATTTGCCGGAGCCCGATTCACCGAGAATGCACAGCACCTCGCCCTGATCGAGATCGAAATCTACGCCGTTCACCGCATGTACCGTGCGGTCACGCGAGACGAATTTGACCGTGAGATCACGGACGCGAACGAGTGATGTCATGCCTTTACCGTCTCCGCCAGGAAGCACGCGGCATGATGGTCTTTGCCAATCTTCACCATCTCCGGCTCAGCCGTGGAGCAACTCGGCAGCGCTTTCGCACAGCGCGGGTGGAAGCGGCAGCCGGGCGGCACGTTAATCGGGTTTGGCGGGTCGCCGGTGAGCGGTGGCGTGGTGCGGCGATGATCTGGGTCCATCGACGGGCGGCTGGCGAGCAATGCGCGGGTGTAAGGGTGGGAGGGATGCGAATACAGCTCCTCCACCGGCCCAATTTCCACCACGCGGCCAAGATACATCACCAGCACACGGTCTGAGATGTATTGCACCACGTTGAGATCGTGACTGATGAACAAATAGCTCAGCCCGAACTGCTCTTTTACATCCACCAGCAGGTTTAGCACCTGCGCTTCGACGGATTTGTCGAGCGCGGACACTGGCTCATCGAGGATGATCAGGCGTGGACGCAATGCCAGCGCACGGGCAATGTTCACTCGCTGGCGCTGGCCACCGGAGAGTTCATGCGGGTAGCGCTGCGCGAACTGGTCGGGCTCCAACCCCACCGCTGCCAACAACTCCCGCACCCGCGACGTGGTCGCCTCACGCGACAACCCATGCACGCGGGGGGCAAAGCCGATGGATTCGGCAATCGTCAAGCGCGGATTGAGAGACGCGTAGCTGTCTTGGAACACCATCTGAACCTGACGACGGAACTCCGCCACCGGCAGCCCGCCGGGCCCGACGAACTCACCGTCGAAGATCACTTCACCAGCCGTTGGGTCGATCAGACCCATGATCAGGCGCGATGTGGTGGATTTACCGCAGCCCGATTCGCCAACGATGCCGAGGGTTTCGCCTTTGCGGATGGCAAAACTTACCCCATCCACCGCGCGCACCAAGCCGGGATGCTTGCCGAAATGCTTCGACAGGTCGCGGATCAGAAGCAGCGGTTGGGCGGGGCCGCCGATGTCTTGATGCGCGTCGGGGATGGGTTGAAGACTCATCGTTTTTCCCCGTCCTTGCGACGCTGCGGTCGCAAGGACGCATTTGGCGTGATCATCAGCTCAGCGTCGTCAGATCTTGGAACCAGTGCTGCGCCTGCACGTAGTTCTTCACCTTCGGCGACAGCGCATGCGGGTTGGTGTCGTGAACAACCCAAACCTGCACCGCGTCATCGACGACGATCTCATGCACGCGCGCCAACATCTTGTCCTGCTCGGCCACATCGAAAGTGCTGGTGATCGCGTCACACAGCTTGTCCACTTCAGGATTGGAGTAATGGCTCCAGTTCACCCCGTTCGGCGCGATCTGCTTGGTCGCGTAGAAGCGTACGATCGCATAGAACGGGTCGGAGGTTACATAGGCCACGTTGTTGGCTGATGCCCCTTTGGCGATGTCATCGCCCGCGCCTTTGCGCCATGCGGTGTAGAGCACTTCCAGCTCCACCGGCATCAGTTCCAACTGAATGCCAACTTCAGCATAGCTTTGCTGGATGTATTCGTTGATCGGCATCGACAGCATCTGTCCGGCACCGGACGTGGCGACCAGGAATTTGGTCTTCAGTGGGTTGGACTTTGAGTAACCAGCGTCGGACACCAGCTTGCGCGCGGCATCCATGTCGTAGCGCAGTTTGAACGTGGGTTTGCCGAACCAGGGGCTGGACGGATCGACCTGCCCGAATGCCGGTTTGGCCAGCCCGCCCATCAATTGCACGATCGCATCACGGTCCACCGCGAGGTTGGCCGCCTGACGCAGCCGCTTGTCCACCCACGGGCTGCCCGGCAGCATCGAGAGGTGATAATTCCACACATGCGGCGTGACATTTCCGATGATCTTCATACCGCGGCCGGTGAGTTGCGGCACAGCGTCCGGTGTGGGGGTTTCGATCAAATCAACTTGGCCCGACAGCAGCGCGTTGGTGCGGGCGAGGTCTTCGGGAATGCAGACCAGGATCAAGCGATCCAGCTTCGGCATCCGCGACTTGTCCCAATACTCGGCATTGCGCACGAGTTCCAAGCGCGTGCGCGGCACCAGCGTGCCCATCTTGAACGGGCCGGTGCCGGATGGCTCGAACCCGAATTTCTCCCAAGAGCCGCCCAGCTTCTCATACTGCGCGGGCGAGCAGACGAAGAACCACAGCAACTGATAAGGGAACAGCGCATCAACCGCCTTGGTGGTGATCTGCACCGTCATGTCGTCAAGTTTGGTGTAGCTCGCCACCGAGGGCAGGCGTGGCTTCACCTGTGCGGCCTGCGCGTTATCGAAATGCGCTGCCTTGGGATTGAGCACTTTTTCGAAATTCCAGATCACCGCATCCGCATTCAGCGTGGAGCCGTCGTGGAACTTCACGCCGTTGCGGAGCTTGAATATCCAGTTTTTCTTATCCGCCGGGTCCACTTCCCACGAGGTCGCCAAGCCGGGCTTGAGCTTGCCGGGGCGGTTAGAGACATCCATCTCCCAGGTGACGAGCGGGTCATACAGGGTGAAGCCGGTGAATTGATACGCACCTGCCCCACGATTGGGCTGCCCGGTGGTGAGCGGCACGTCTGCCAGCGCCATGCCGTAGCGGAGAACATGCTCCTCTGCCGCGCGAACTTTGCCCATGCTGCCGAGCGTGGCTGCGAGTGCGGCGGAGCCAGCGATCAATTCACGACGCGGCAGATGAAAAGCGGTCATTCAGCAAAGCCCCCTTGGTCTCGGTCAAACGCAACCGAAAGGAGCAGAGCAAGGCTTATGCCACGTTACGCTATCAGCCCTCGCTCACCGTGTTGCTGCGCCGACGAGAGGGTTCGGGGACGAGTTGCGCCTCTTCCTCGTTGGTGCCGAGCGCTTCGAGCAGGGAATCGCGCAATTGGTGCAGTTTGCGCTCGTTTTCGATCTTTAGGCCGAACACGTCCTTCACATAGAAAACGTCCACCGCGCGCACGCCGTAGGTGGTCACATGCGCCGAGGCGATTTGCAGCCCGGCATCGGAGATTGCCGCCGTCACGTCATGCAGAAGGCCAGGGCGATCGCGCCCGTTCACTTCCAGCACGGTGTGAGTGTTGGACGCGCGATTGTCGATCACCACGCGTGGCGGCACATGGATGGCGCGCATCCGACGGCCCAGCACGGCAGACGACGCCTTGAGCATCTCAGCCGTCATCCGCAATCGGCCAGACAATGCCTGTTCAACGAGCACATATAGCCGGGCCAGCCGGTGCGGCGCATCAAACGCGCCGCCAGCGGCGTCTTGAATCCAGAACGTGTCGAGCGCCATGCCGTTGGTGAGAGTGTGAATGCGCGCGTCAACAATCGACGCCCCCGCCACGGCAAGTGCGCCGGCAATGCGGCTGAACAGGCCGGCATGGTCCGCAGTGTAGACCATCACTTCCGTCACCGCGCGGGCTGGCAGCGGCTGCGTTTCAACCGTAAGTGGCGCCTTCCGGCGCTCAGCCTCACGGATCAGGCTGGCATGGCGGGCGTGGGTTTCAGGATCAAACGAGAGCCAATACGCGCCATATCCGAGTGAGTGGAAATGTTCGAGATCATCCTCGGTCCAATCCGGCAGCAACTCAGCGGCAGCATCTTTCGCCCGTTTGACGCGAACGTCGCGCTCGGTGGTGGACAGACCACCGGCCAGCACTTCGGCCACGCGGGCGAACAATTCGCGCAGCAGCGTGGCCTTCCAGCCGTTCCAAACCTTGGAGGACACCGCGCGCATATCCGCCACCGTTAGCACCAGCAACAGGCGCAGGCGTTCGGGGGATTGGATGGTGTCGGCCAAGTCGAGGATGGTTTTCGGGTCGTCGATATCGCGTTTGAACGCCGTCTGACTCAGCAGCAGATGGTGCAGCACAAGCCACGAGACCGTCTCGGTCTCCTCGGCGCTGAGACCCAATGCCGGGCCGATTTCAAGCGCGAGCTCCGCGCCCAGCTCGGAATGATCGCCGCCGCGACCCTTGGCGATGTCATGGCACAGCGTGGCCACATACAGCGCGCGGCGGGATTGCAGGTGATCGACGAGGCCAGACGCCACCGGCGCGATCTCGGCCAACTCACCGCGCTCCAGCGTGTTGAGCACGCGGATCGCTTCGATGGTGTGCTCATCGACGGTGAAGACGTGATAGGTGTCGAACTGCATCTGGCCGACGATGCGCGCCCAATCGGGGATGAAGCGGCCAAGGAAGCCGGTTTCATTGAGAATTTTCAGCCAGCGCGCACCATCTGCGCGGCTGCGTTCCACCCCGCCACAGAGCAGATCCATAAACAGCGCGGCGGCTTCTGGGATTTCACGCAGGGCAATCGCGCGGCGCTCGTTGCGGATCAGCGCGCGCATCGCCAGCGGGTGCAGTTCAAGCGCACGGTCGCGCGCCAGGATCAGGATGCGCAGCATCAAGATCGGCTCGTCTTTGAAATCCCGCCCCTTGGCGAGCAGCAACTGGCCATCGGCCAGCACAAACCCAGCGGCGACCAGCGCCGCATCGGTGGTTGCCTGCACCGCTGGCGGGCCGAGGGCCGCGCGCATCAACGCCGGTTCGAGCACATGCGTCAGACGGCTAACCTCGCGCGCGGTAAGGAAATAGTGGCGCATGAAGCGTTCCACGCCATCCTGACGGCCGTGGCGGGTGTAGCCCATGCGGGCACCAACAACCGGCTGCAAATCAAATGTCAGGCGGTCTTCCGCGCGACCGGCGACGTAGTGCAGGTGAAAGCGCAGTGACCACAGAAAATCCCAGCTTCGCATCGCCATGCGCGCTTCGATGGTGGTGATGATGCCCTGTGCTGGGCCGTCCGGGTCCGCAAGCTGTGCGATCGTGTCGATGCCGAAGATGGCGCGGGCGAACCAATACAGGGTTTGCAGATCGCGCAGACCGCCCCGGCCCTCTTTGATGTTCGGCTCCACCACGAACGGGCTGTCGCCATAGCGGCGATGACGGCCATCACGCTCGGCCTGCTTGGCGGTGAGGAACTGCGTCACGCGCTTGGTGCTGGCGGCCTTGAAGCTTTT
This sequence comes from uncultured Rhodospirillales bacterium, assembly GCA_903932545.1. Taxonomy (GTDB): domain Bacteria; phylum Pseudomonadota; class Alphaproteobacteria; order Acetobacterales; family Acetobacteraceae; genus CAIQQQ01. Next base: position 567 of record CAIZGT010000557.1, on the reverse strand, counting down.
GGTGAATTTGTCGAACAGATCGGCGTCACCCGTCAGCAGCCGCGCATCGAGCAGCGTGGTGCGCACCGTTACGTCACCTTCCGCCTCGGTGATGCAATCAGCGATCGAGCGGGTGGCGTGGCCCACCTTCAGGCCGAGATCCCATAGGAAGTAAAGCATGAACTCCACCACCTTCAGCGTGTCCGGTGACGGGTTACCAGCGGTGAGGAACAGCAGATCGATATCGCTGAACGGCGCAAGCACGCGGCGGCCGTAACCGCCGGTCGCACTGAAGGCAATAGCCGCCGGGGTGGCGAGGCTGTCACAAGCATAGGCGAACAGCTCGCGAATCAAGCCGTCTGTCAGCGTCGCAAGCCTGCGCGCGGCGGGCAGGCCGCTGAGTTGGCCACCCTCAAACGCGTCTCGCACGTCTTGCTGAATGCGGGCCAGATGTCGTCGAAACACCCCCAGCGCCACATCGCGCGGCAGTGGGCATGCAACGTCGAGGCACGAGGCTTCCAAAGCCTCGGTCAACTGGGCGGTTGCGGCCTCGTGGGCGCGCGGCAGGGGGGTTGGTGGCAGCATTCC
>CAIZGT010000556.1 GCA_903932545.1 uncultured Rhodospirillales bacterium | reverse complement strand
GCAATCCGGCACAGACCGGGGTGTTACGTAATCAGTCGCTGCCAAGAGCGACTTAAAAACCTGGGGAGGCGTTCAAATATGAAGCTCACTCGTCGCGCCGTTATTCAGACCAGCATGGGCGCTGCCACCATCGCGCTTACCGGCCACAGCGCTCGCGCTGATGAGCCACTGCGCATTGGCTTTCTGACTGTCAAAACCGGCCCGCTCGCCGCTGGTGGCATTCAGATGGAGCAGGGCATGCTCACCTGGCTCAAGCTGAACAACAACAAAATCGGCGGCCGTGCGGTTGAGTTGATCGTCGCCGACACCAACGGCGCCCCAGCGACAACGCGCACCAAAACCACCGAACTGGTAGAGCGCAACAAGGTGCATCTGCTTATCGGCCCGCTGGCCGCCTTCGAGGCGCTGGCGGTGGGCGACTATATCGAAGCGCAACGCATCCCCGATATGGGCCTGGCAGGCTTTGAGGAAGCCACCCAGAAGGGCGCGGCGAAGTATTTCGCGCGCGCCACTTCAACTGCCGGGCAATGCGCGCAGCCATTGGCGCATTATTGCTACACCGATCTCAAAATGCGCCGCATGGCGGTGATCGCCGATGATTTCGCCTATGGTCACCAACAAACCAGCGCCTTCCTGCGGGTGTTCGAGGATATGGGCGGCAAGATCGTCCAGAAGATTCTTCCGCCGCTGAACGCGCCCGATTACGGCACCTATATCTCGTCAATCAAAACCAATCTCGACGGTATTTACATGGCGTTTGCCGGCTCGAATGGTTTTCGCTTCACCAAAGCGTTCTTTGAATACGGCATGGGCGGCAAGATCCCGCTGGTCGGCGGCATGACGGCGATGGATGAGGCGATCTTGCAGCAAACCGGCGAAGATGCGGTTGGCATCATCTCGTCAAATTTCTACTCAGCGGCTTACGACAACGCCGCCAACAAGGCGTTCGTGGCGCAGATGAACGCTGATTACAAAGCGGATCCCGGCTATTACGCCTGCGGCCCGGCGATCACGGCCGCGGTGCTGGATCAGGCGATCAAGTCGCTCGGCGGCAAGGTTGATGACCCCGATGCGCTGATCAAAGCGATCCGCACCAACGTGGTGGAAAACACCGTGCGCGGCCCGGTGAAGTTCGACGCTTACGGTCAAGCGGTTGGCAACATCTACATCCGCAAGGTTGAGCGTAAGGGCGGCAAAAACATCAACACCGTGATCAAAACCTATCCGGACGTGAGCCAGTTCTGGACCTATGATCCGGTTGAGTTCCTCAAAAACCCAACTTACTCGCGTGACTGGCCTGTCGCCAAAAATCTGGAAAGCTGATCAGTGCAATTCTGGATTGTCCAAGGGCTGAACAGCCTTGCCATGGGTGGCTTGCTGTTCCTGCTATCCGCCGGGTTCTCGCTCATCTTCGGCTTGATGCGGATTCCAAACCTCGCACATGGCGGGTTGTTCATGTTCGGGGCGTATCTGGGTGCCATGCTGCTGGGCCAGAGCCTGCCGTTCTGGCTGGCAGCTCTGGTGTCTGGCTTGCTCGTGGGCGCGCTTGGCGTGGTGCTCGAAGGCGGTTTGTTGCGCAGGCTTGCGGGCAATGAGCAGGGGCAGGTGCTGGTCACGCTTGGCATCTCGTTCATTATCGCCGATCTATGCCTTGTCACCTGGGGGGGGGACCCGATGCCG
>CAIZGT010000555.1 GCA_903932545.1 uncultured Rhodospirillales bacterium | reverse complement strand
GCGCGCGCCGCGGCGCAGGCGGTTGCGCAAGCCTCTCCCGAAACCGGAGGCGTTTCGCATTCCGTTGCCGCGCGGCGTGTTGTCATGGGCGCGGCGGGAGGCGGCTTTGGAAAAGGCACTTGCGCGCGTTCGGTGAGATTTGCCGATAATGTTCCGGTTTGTTATTGAAATTGGGGATTTTCGCGGTGAACGCTTACGGCATAGGCCCGCAAAAACACCTGGGTTCCGCGCTTGACCCGGCTTGCGATTTGTTCCGCTGTGATCGGGCCGGACAGGCCACACCCCAGTTCCGCGCGCATACCGCCCTCCCACAGCGCGAACAAATCCTCTGCCGCCAAGTGCGCATCATCGATGTGCAGCAACCCCTTGCTCGCCGCCTCTGACAGCAGCGCCGCCAGGACGGGCTTCACCCGACCCGGCCCGGCTTCATAGAAGCGCAAGGCGAGGGAGTGGCTGCTGCGCAAGGCGGTGGGCAGCATTTGTGACAGACCCATCACATCTGGCCCCATCAAGATCGTGAGAAACCCGATGCCGGTGGCGATCAGGCGTTCATAGAGCGGCATATCGTGGTGATCGGTGTTGACGATGGCAGCGATCATGCGGTCGGAGACGGAAATCGCGATGGTTTCGAACAGCGTCTCTTTGTCGGCGAAATGGCTGTACACCGTCATTTTCGACACGCTGGCTTGGGTGGCAATCATCTCCATCGTCACCATATCGAAAGGATGTTTGGTGAAGAGTTGCATCCCCGCCGCCACAATTGCGCCCCGCTTGGCGGGATCTTTGGGGCGCCCGGCTCGACTGCGTGGGAGCAGACACGACACGTTACAAAATCCTCACCATTGATTTCTAGACTTCAGCGTCCAGTATATCATATACGAGACTTGGTAGTCTAGGAATTTGCCACTTGCCCCAGATATTGCCCCGCATGTCGCCATTTCGGATGGTGCTTTTGATGCCGATTGTGCTGCTCGGTTGCACCGTGGGGCCGGATTATCAGGCGCCGCAAGCCCCCGCGGTGGATCACTTCACCGAGGCGGCGTTGCCGGGCAGCACGGTGGGCGCGGGTGGGGTGGCGCAGAAATTTACCAATGGGCAGGATATTGCGGGGGATTGGTGGACGGCATTTCATTCGCCGCAGATCAACACGCTGGTGGCCACCGCGTTTGCCGCCAACCCCGATCTGGCCGCCGCACAGGCGACGTTGCGTGAGGCGGTGGACACTCAACAGGCCGAGCAAGGCAGCTTGTTTCCCAAGCTCACCGCCAATCTTGCAGCGCAACGCCAACAATCCTCGCTCGCCACCCAGGGTTTTGGCAAAGGCTCGAAAACGCTGTCGGTTTATAGCGGATCGCTGGGGGTTTCTTACACGCTCGATGCATTTGGCGGTGTGCAGCGCCAGATCGAGCAGCTTGGCGCGCAGGTGGATTATGCGCGCTATGAGTTGGAGGCGAGCTATCTCGCGCTTTCCGCCAATGTGGTGAGCACGGCGATCAAGATGGCGTCGTTGCAGGACCAGATTGCGGCGTCTGAGACGATTTTGGCGGATTATAATCAGGCGCTCGATCTGACGCAGAAGCGGTTTGCGTTGGGCGCGGTGAGCCGGGTGGATGTGCTGCAACAGCAGGCGCTGCGAGACGCGCAGGCGGCGACGATTCCCGCTTTGCGCAAGCAATGGCAGCAGACGCGCAATCAATTGGCGATTTATCTCGGCCATCGCCCGGCCGATGCCAATCTGCCCGCGCTGCATCTGTCTGACCTGACATTGCCGCCGGAGGTGCCGGTGTCGCTGCCGTCCAAGTTGGTGGAGCAGCGGCCCGACATTCAGGCCTATGCGGCGCTGGTGCACGCGGCGAGTGCGCAGGTGGGGGTGGCGACGGCCAATCTGCTGCCGCAGATCTCCCTCACCGGCAGCTATGGCCGCTCGGGCACCAATTTCGACAATCTGTTCACGCCGGGCGGGATTGTGTGGAGCCTGGCGAGCAGCCTCGCGCAGCCGATTTTCGACGGCGGCACGTTGCGGGCGCGCCAGCGTGCGGCGAAGGAGGCGTTCGCCGTGGCGGCGGCGCAATATAGCAGCACGGTGAACACGGCGTTCCAGAACGTCGCCGACTCGCTTGTGGCGATTGAACGTGATGCCGAGACGCTGCAGGCCAGCCAGCAATCAGCGCAAACGGCCGCCGCCAGCCTCGCGGTGGCGCGGGCGCAGTATCGCGAGGGGGGCAGCACTTATCTGAATGTGCTCACCGCAGAGCAGGCCGAACAATCCGCCCGCCTCAATCTTGTCTCAGCCCAGGCCGCGCGCCTCACCGACACTGTGGCGCTGTTTCAGGCGCTGGG
>CAIZGT010000554.1 GCA_903932545.1 uncultured Rhodospirillales bacterium | reverse complement strand
CTGCGCGACGTCATCAGCCGCACCCCGATCCAGGACGCCATGTCCGGCCAGCGCCAGCGGATCGCCGACGAGACCCGCGCCTTGCTGCAGTCGCTGCTCGACCAGGAGCAGGCGGGCGTCGAGATCACCCAGGTCCAGATGCAGCGCGTCGAGCCGCCGCTCGCCGTGATCGACGCCTTCAACGACGTCCAACGCGCCCGCGCCGATCAGGAGCGTGCGCGCAACGACGCCGAGGCATACGGGCGAGACATCCTCCCCCGCGCTCGCGGTGAAGCGCAGCATGTGGTGCAGGAGGCCGAGGGCTACAAATCCCAAATCGTCGATCTCGCCACGGGCGAGGCCGCGAGTTATCGCGCGATGTATCAGGTCTATAAACAGTCCCGCGAAGTGGTCGGCTGGCAGCTTTATCTCGACAGCATGGATCAAGTGTTGCGCCGCGCGAAATCAGTGCTCATCGATGCATCCGGCAAAGGTGTCGCCGCCGTGCAGCCTTATTTGCCAATGGACCCCGGCAAGCTCGGAGCCGCCAAATGATGCGCCGCATTCTCCTGGGCATCGCAGCACTGCTCGCCATCGCCGCCTTCAACGCGCTGTATGTGGTGGATGAAACCCAGCAAGTGCTCCTCGTCCGCTTTGGCCAGCCAGTGGGGGTGGACACCACGCCCGGCCTGAAGCTGAAACTGCCGTTCATCGACAGCCTGATCATCACCGACAACCGCCTGCTGCCGCTGGAGCCGCCAGTGGAGCAGATCATTCTCGGCGATCAGAAGCGCCTCGAAGTCGCCACCTACACCCGCTTTCGCATCAACGATCCGCTGCGCTTCTACCAATCTGTCCGCACGCTGGAAGCTGGCCGCGCGCAACTCGCCGACCTCGTCGGTTCCTCGCTGCGGCGCGCTTTGGGGCAGGTTAAGCTCGGCGTGTTGCTCAGTGCCGAGCGCGATGTGGTGATGGCCAATATCCGCGATGAAGTCGCCCTCAAGGCCCGTCCGCTCGGTCTCGATGTTGTCGATGTCCGCATCCGCAGTGCCGATCTGCCGCCCGAAACCTCACAAGCTATCTATGACCGGATGAAATCCGAGCGTCAGCGCGAGTCGAAGGAGTTGCGCGCCCAGGGCTTTGAATGGGCGCAGGAAATCCAGGCCAAAGCCGAGCATGACCGCACCGTCATCCTCGCCGAAGCCCAGCGCCAAGCCAAAACCCTGCGCGGTGAGGGCGATGCACAGGCCGCACAACTCACGGCCGACGTCTTCGCCCAAGACCCGCAATTTTTTGCCTTCTACCGCTCATTGCTGAGCTATCGCGGCGCGTTGGCCGATGCACAGCCCACCGTGGTGCTCACGCCGGATTCCGGCCTGCTGCGCTATTTCAGTGCTGGCCCTGCTGCAAAATGATTGGCGCGCAATGAAGCCTGCCTTGTTGCGGGGATTGCTTGCTATCGGTCCGGGGCTGGTGGTGATGTTGGCCGACACCGACGCCGGCTCGGTGCTCACCGCCGCTCAATCCGGCGCGCAATTCGGCTATCGGCTGCTGGTGTTTCAGGCCGCCGTGATCCCGGTGCTGTTCATGGTCCAGGAACTCACAATCCGCCTCGGCATCGGCACCGGCAAGGGCCACGGCGAACTGATCGCCACCCATTTCGGCCGGATCTGGGCGCGGTTGAGTGTGGCCACCTTGGTGCTCAGTTGCTTCGGCGCGTTGGTCACCGAGATGAGCGGCCTCGCCGGTGTGGGCGAAATGTTTGGTGTGCCCGCTTGGCAGACCGTGGTGCCGCTGGCCGTGCTGATCTTCCTGATGGTGCTCAGCGCCACCTATCGCGCGGTCGAAGGCGTGGCAATTCTGCTCGGCTTGGGCGAACTCGCATTCTTTGCCGTGGCCTACGCCGCCCACCCGCAGATGCCGCAGATCGCCGAACAGCTTGGACAGATGCCGTTTGGCGACCGGCACTATCTCTATCTGCTGGCCGCAAATCTCGGCACTTCGGTGATGCCATGGACCGTATTTTATCAACAATCCGCCATCGTCGATAAAGGCCTTGGCCGCCCCCAACTGCGCGCGGCGCGCATCGATACACTGGGCGGGGCGGTGCTGTGTCAGGTCATCACAGTGGCGGTGCTGGTCGGCGCTGCGGCAAGTTTTGCCGGTTCGACCGGGGGGGCTATCGAGATCACCTCATTCCGCCAACTCGGCGACGCGTTTGCACGCGCGCTTGGTGGCAACGCGTTTCGCGTCATCTTCGCCATCGGCCTCAGCGGCGGGGCGCTGGTGGCAACCATTGTCGTCTGCCTCACTGCGGCCTGGACGATGGGGGAAGTCACCGGCTTGCGCCACTCACTGGCCGACAAGCCGGCACAGGCACCCTGGTTCTATCTGACATTTGGCGTTGTGCTGCTGGCTGGGGTGGCGCTGGTGCTGTCGGGCGTCAATCTCGTGGGTCTTTCCATCGGCGTGGGCGTGTTGAACGCCGTTCTGCTGCCCGTGGTGCTGTGGGGTCTATATCGCCTCGCGCGCACCATCTTGCCCGACAATCTGCGCCTGCGTGGCGCCTATGCGGTTATGGTGGCGCTGGTGTTCAGTCTCACGGCTCTGCTCGGCCTCGCCGCTGGCATTGCGGGCAGTTTGGGCTAGAACGCGCATATGGAATTCTCCCCCGATCCCTCCTGGTTCGTCAGCATTCTGCAAATCCTGGCCGTTGATCTGCTGCTCGGCAGCGACAACGCTCTGCTGGTCGCGCTCGCCTGTCGCGATCTGCCGCCGAAATTGCGTGAAAAGGCGATGCTGCTCGGCTCTATCGGTGCCTTCGTCGCCCGCGTGGCACTCACCTTCCTGGCCAGCCTGCTGCTCGGCGTGCCGTATTTACGGCTGATCGGCGGCGTGCTGCTCGCCTTGATCGCGCTCAACCTCGCCCAGCCGCAAGCCGAGCATGATGCCAAGGCTCTGCCCAATGACAGCACGGCGTGGTCGGTCGGCTTGGTCATCCTCACCGCCGATCTGGTGATGAGCCTGGACAATGTGGTGGCGCTGGCCGCTGTCGCGCGCGGCAATTTCGTGCTGCTGGCGCTGGGGCTGCTGCTATCGATTCCGGCGCTGATGTTTGGTGCTGCCATTCTGATGCGGCTGATCAAGCGGCATTCTTGGCTGATCCAGGCCGGTGCTGCGCTCCTCGGCTGGCTCGGCGGTGATTTGGCAATTTCCGATATCGCCATCGCGCCTTGGGTGGACGTGCAATCCCCGGCACTCACGCTTGTGGTGCCCGCTTTGGTGGCGCTGGCGGTGCTGTTGCTGCCGTCCCGAATTGTCGCCGGGCCGGCCCGGGCGGTGCGCAAAATCACGCCCAAAACCGCGATCACGCCCGCGCCAAAACCAACCAAACCGACAGAAACGATTCTCGATGATGGCGAAAATCAAGAGCGCTACGTCATGATCGCGTTCCTGATCTTGTTCCTCGTCGTTGGCCTGCTGCTTGGCGGCGTGCTGCTATTTGCCGGCGGCGGCACGGTCTGATCGCGCAACGCTTGACCGACGCGGGAGAACCAACATAGAACATCTGGCAAGGTTGCTGGTTTGTTCCTGTGGATAAGGTTCGCCAAGCCGCCGACATCCGCCCGGCGGAGGATTTGCCATGCTGACCCGCAAACAGCACGAACTGCTGTTGTTTATCGACAAGCATCTGCGCGAAACCGGCTTTTCGCCGAGTTTTGAGGAGATGAAAGAGGCGCTCAGCCTCAAATCCAAATCTGGCATCCACCGCCTGATCTCCGCCCTCGAAGAACGCGGCTTCCTGGTGCGCCGTCATCACCGCGCACGCGCACTTGAAGTGACGCGCTTGCCAGAGAATATCGGCAGAAGCGCGCCGTATTTGCCGGATGATGACGATGATGCGGCCTCTGATTTCGCGCCCAACGTCATCCAGGGTGATTTCGCCCATCGCCTTCCCGGTGCCGTTGCCGCCGAGGAAGCAGCCGCCGT
>CAIZGT010000553.1 GCA_903932545.1 uncultured Rhodospirillales bacterium | reverse complement strand
GTGAAAATCCCCGAGCAGGCGAAGAAATACCCCGGCCAACTCTCCGGCGGCCAGCAACAGCGCGTGGCAATTGCCCGCGCGTTGTGCATGAAGCCGAAAATTATGCTGTTCGACGAGCCAACCTCCGCCCTTGACCCTGAGATGATCAAGGAGGTGCTCGACACCATGATCAGCCTCGCCGAAAGCGGCATGACGATGGTGTGCGTCACCCACGAAATGGGCTTCGCTCAGCGCGTGGCGGATCGGGTGATCTTCATGGATCGCGGTGAAATTGTGGAATCTGGCACGCCGAGCCGGATGTTTGAGGATCCGCAAACAGACCGGCTTAAGCTGTTCCTCAGCCAGATTCTGCGCGGGCATTAACGCTGCCTCAGACGGCTGGGATCGGTCGGGCGGGACATTCCGCCTGACCAGCGTGGTTGCATGCGCAGCTTGGCTTGACCTTGAAGCCCTTCCGCCGGACAAACAGCGCCCCTGTTTATAAGAGCACTCGGACCATGCAGCGCATCTTTTCCGGCATCCAACCCACCGGCGTTCCGCATCTGGGCAATTATCTCGGCGCGGTCCGCAACTGGGTGGCGTTGCAGGCGGATCATGAGTGTTTGTATTGCGTGGTCGATCTGCATGCGATCACCGCCGATCACGATCCAAAAACGCTGGCGGGCCAAACGCGTGATCTGGCGGCGGCGCTGATTGCGTGTGGGATTGATCCACAAAAACATGTGCTGTTCCACCAATCCGCCGTTCACGCCCATGTCCGCCTGGGCTGGATTTTCACCTGCGTCGCCCGTATGGGCTGGTTGAACCGGATGACGCAGTTCAAGGACAAGGCGGGCAAGGACCGTGAGAACGTCTCCACCGGCCTGTTCACCTACCCCAACCTGATGGCCGCTGACATCCTCGCCTATCACGCCACCCGCGTGCCGGTGGGTGATGATCAAAAGCAGCATCTGGAGTTGGCGAACGACATCGCGCAGAAATTCAACCATGATTTCGAGGCGGATTTCTTCCCCAACATCGAGCCGCTGATCTTGGGCCCCGCCGCGCGGGTGATGAGCCTGCGCGATGGGGCGAAGAAGATGAGCAAGTCGGACACCTCCGACCAAAGCCGCATCAACCTGACCGATGACGCCGAGACGATCGCCAACAAGATCAAACGCGCCAAAACCGATCCGGAGCCGTTGCCGTCCGAGATGGAAGGCCTCGAAGGGCGGCCTGAGGCGCGCAATCTGGTGGGGATTTATGCGGCACTCACCGACACCACCCACGCGGACGTGCTCGCGCAGTTCGGCGGCATGGGCTTTGGTGCGTTCAAGCCCGCTTTGGCAGAATTGCTGGTGGAAAAGCTCAGCCTGATCGCCGCCGAGACGCGCCGCCTGCTGGCTGATCCAGGCTATGTCGATGGCGTGCTGCGCGACGGCGCGCGGCGAGCGGCGGCGATTGCGGACCCGATTGTGGATGAGGCGGAACGGTTGGTTGGGTTTTTGAAGGTCTAGAGTGTGATGAGTTTGGATTGAACCAACATCAGCGCGTCATTGCGAGCGAAGCGTGGCAAGCCATCGTGACGCTGGCTGCATCGCGGTGGATTGCCACGCTGCGCTCGCAAT
>CAIZGT010000552.1 GCA_903932545.1 uncultured Rhodospirillales bacterium | reverse complement strand
GGCCCCAATGCCCCGGTGATGGATTTCGTCTTCACCGTTTGCGATGAGGCCGCTGGCGAAACCTGCCCGGTTTGGCCGGGCATGCCAGTGCTGGCCAATTGGGCGGTGCCGGACCCGGTGCAATCTGAAGGCTCAGAGGTCGAGCGCATGTTGGCGTTCCGCGATGCGTTCAGCATTCTGGAACGCCGGGTGAAACTATTCCTCAGCCTTCCGCTGCATAAGCTCGATCTGAGCGCACTGCGTGATGAGTTGAACAGCATTGGCGCGGCCGGGCGTGTGGCGGTTAAAGCCGTCTAATCGCGGCCAAACACGACTCAAACGCCGAAATATCGCTCCAAATCTGATCAGGCACGCAGTCGCGGCGGATAAACACGCCGCCACTTGCGGCAATTGCGCCGTCGATCATCAGATTGTCGCCAAGACCGAAATCCTCGATCAGCATTCCGTCCGCATCAACCGCCCCGGTGACGGCGTGGAGGCCGCGGGTGCGGCTGGCAAAATCGGTGGCGCTGTTGCTCCAGCCAAACACCGGACGCGCCAACGCCCGCATGAAGCCGAGTTCGAACACGGTGCCGACATCCGCCGACGCACCCCGAAATGGCGTGAGATTGGCGAGCAGCACGTCACACGAGGCAATATGCGCCTCGTTCCGCCTTGCGATGCGCAGCGCCTCGGGCAGCGTGGACCAGTGGGGTGGCTCGTCAGCGAGAGCGTCCAACGGTGACACGCCAACCAGGCCATGCGCCGCACAGCGCAATTTAAGCCGCGCCGCGCGGGAGAGTGGGTCAGGCAGGAACACGTCCGGCCCAGCGAGGTAAACCCGCATGATCAGGCCAACACGCCAGCGAGCCACGCCCCAGCGCGAGCGATCACAGCGCGTGCGACACCGACATGCTCGGTTAGTCGCGCAAAACCGTGCAGCATGCCGGGGCAAATATCGAGCACGGTCTCCACGCCCGCGGCTTCCAGCTTTTTCGCCATCGCGATGCCTTCGTCGCGCAACACGTCTAGCTCGGCCACGAACACATAGGATGGCGGCAACCCCGCACAATCGCCACGCAATGGCGAGGCGATTGGGTTCAGCCGATCGGCTTGGTTGGCGAGGTAGCATTCCCAATACGCCACCATACCAGCACGGGTGAGGCCGTAGCCCTCGGCAAATTCCTGATATGTGGGACTGTCGCAAGCAGCATCGGTCACCGGGTAGGCGGTGAGCAAAGCGCTCAGCATCGGCCCGTTGGTGTCGCGCAGCAGCATGGCTGCGCCGAGCGCCAGATTGCCACCGGCTGAGTCGCCGCCGATGGCGATGCGGTCTGGGTTGAGCCCCCAAGCGCGCGCATGCACCGCGATTTGGCGCACCACGTCGGCGGCTTCGAGAACGGCGCGGGGGAATTTCGCCTCTGGGGAGAGGGAGTAATCCACGTTGATCGTCGCCACGTTTCCTGCCGCTGCAAGGTCACGCACCAAGCGGTCATGCGTGTCGATGGACGAGAACACCCAGCCGCCGCCATGGAACCAGACCAAAACCGGCAGGTTGAGCGCATCAATTGGGCGATGCAGGCGACACAGAATGCGGCGGCCTTGGGCAGACACCCAAATCTCGCGCGTCTCGTGCATATTCGGCCCGCCTTGAGCGAGCGGCAGCAACAACTCGTCATTGATCATGCGGCTGGCATCAATCGGCAGCATCAGGCTGATTGGCGGCATCCGAGCGGCGGCCTCATCCATCAGCTTCTTGGCAGCCCGCATATCGGGGTCGAGACGTTCGTCCATAGATTGTCACCTTCTTCGCGCCATTGTTGGTATAAAGCTGCCATGTGATCGGTGGAGGGACCAGCCCGCCATTTCACGTGCGCCAAACCTCGCAATCCTTTATGTTGCACTGCATCATGACCTTGCACCGCTCCCTCTCCAATGGCCGTTTCCGCCCTGAGGCACTGTTCCGTCCAGATTCGGTCGCAGTGATCGGCGCAAACTCGCCTGCCGGGGTGCAGGTGATGGCGAATTTGATGGCGGGTGGGTTCAAGGGCGCCATTTTGCCCGTGACCGGCACAGCAGACGGCAAGATTGAGGCGATTTCAGGCGTTTTGGCTTATTCTGATGTTCCTGCTCTGCCGATCGCGCCAGATTTGGCGGTGATCTGTTCTGACGGTGTGGACGTGCTGGAATTGTTCACCAAACTGGCCAAGCGCGGCACGTTTGCCGCGATGATTATCGGCATGGCGGATAATGTCGGCGCAGCAGCACGCGCAACCGGCGTGCGGGTGATGGGGCCGGGTTCGTTCGGCATCGCCATTCCCAGCATTGGCCTGCAAGCGACGCGCTCGCATCTGTTGCCGCGTGCCGGGCGGGTGGCGCTGGTCTCGCAATCAGCGGCACTGTGTCGCGCGGTGCTGGACTGGGCTGAGCCGAATGGCGTGGGCTTCAGCTATGTGATCGGCGTGGGCGGCAACACCGATATGGGGTTCGCGGTCGCACTGGACTGGTTATCGCGTGACGGGGGAACCGGAGCCATTTTGATGGATATCCGCCTGATCCGCGACCGCCGCATGTTCCTCTCCGGCGCGCGTGCCGCCTCACGCATGCGCCCGGTGGTGGCGATGCGCGCAGGCGGTATGCTGCGCGATCCCAGCGGCGGTGCCGATGCCGCGTTCGAGGCAGCGCTGCGGCGCGCGGGTGTGCTGGTGGTGGACAGGCTGGAAGACATGCTGGCCGCCGCCGAAACCCTCACCCGCGCCAAACCTGCGCGCAGTGACGGCCTGGCAGTGGTCACCAACGCCATCGGCCCTGGCCAGATGGCCGCCGATGCGGCGTTGCGGGATGGGCTGGAGATGGTGCAGCTCAGCCCTGAAACCCGCGAAGTGCTAAAACTCGCCATCCCGCGCGCCTTCGGCCCGGCCAACCAGTCGATCATGCCAGGTGGCGCGGGTGATTTGGTGTATGTCGGCACGGATAGCCCGATCAAGCTGGCCGAAGCTGCCGCGTTGCTCTCCGGCGCGCGTGAGGTTGGTGGCGTGCTGGTGGTGCATGCCCCGACCGGCGAAGGAGACGAGGCCGGGATCATGGCCCTGGCAGCGGCGTCCAAATCGCTCAAGGCGCCGGTGCTGGCTTGCGTGATGGGCGAGACCACCGGAGCTGCCCATCGCCGCCTGCTGGCCGAGGCTGGGGTGCCGGTGTTCGCCACGCCGGAACAGGCGGTGCGCGGCTTTCATCACCTGGTGGAAGATCGCCACAATCGCGCTGCCGCCCGTGAATTGCCGGCCAGCGCGGTGCTGACGATTGCGCCGGATCAGGCGCATGTTCGACAAATTTTCGCCGATGTCCGCGCAGCCGGTCGCGATGCGCTGATGCAGGATGAGGCGCTTGGTGTGCTGGCGGCGTATGGCGTGGGCGTGGTGCCCACCCTGTCCGGCGCAACCGAGGACGAACTTGTCGCAGCAGCCGACATGCTCGGCTATCCGGTTGTGCTCAAGCGCCGCCGCTGTTCGCGCCCCGAGCCGCTGGTCCGCAGTGCGTCCATGACCGAACTGGCCAACGCCAACCAATTGCGCGATGCGTCGCGCTTCATGCGTGACACATCTGCGGGCTATCTGGTCCAGCATCAGGTTGGGCAGGCGCGCGAACTCACCATCGCCGTGCGCGATGATGCCACGTTTGGGCCGGTGATCGTGTTCGGCCAGGGCGGCACGTCAGTGCGAGTGTTTCGTGATAGCGCCGTCGATTTGCCGCCGCTGAACCTGCCGCTTGCGCACGCATTGATCGCTCGCACCAGAATTTCCCGCGCTTTGGTCAATATCGACGACCCACGCACCGCCCGCGAGGAGCGGGTGGCAGATGCGCTGGTGCGCGTGTCGCAGCTGATCGTGGATTTTCCTGAGATTGCCGAGCTTGATATCGACCCGCTGCTGTCGAGTTCCGAGTCCGTGCAGGCGGCGGACGCCTGGATTGCGCTGCGTCCGTTGGATGCACCGCCGTCAAGGCTGGCTTTGGCGCCCTATCCAGCAGAGTTACAGGGCCAATACGTCGCAAACGGCCAAGAATTTACCATTCGCCCGATCCGCCCCGAAGACGCAAAGGCCCATGCCGCGTTCTTCCTGCGGCTGTCACCACAAGACATCCGCTATCGCTTTTTCACCGCCATCCGCGAATTGTCCCCCGAACAAACCGCGCGCATGACGCAGGTGGATTTTGAGCGCGAAATGGCCTTCGTAGCCACCCGCCCTGGCCCGGATGGCGAACCAGAGACGGTGGGCGTCGCCCGGCTCGTGTGTGATGCGCCGCTGCATGGTGAGTTTGCTGTGGTGGTCCAGCCGGACATGAAAGGGCTTGGCTTGGCGCGACACCTGATGGAACAGCTGATCAATTGGGGCCGTTCGCAGAACATGTATGAGATTGTTGGGCAAGTGCTGTCCGACAATCAGCCGATGCTGCATTTTGTCCGCAAACTTGGCTTCACCATTCATCACGTGCCAGATGAGCCGGATGTGGTGGAGGCGAAGTTGGTGCTGCGGGCCGAGGGGTAGGCAATACCGTCATCGCGAGCGCCGCGCGCAATGACGGATTGTGATCGCTAAAAAGGACGGATCACTCCGCCGCTTCCTCCTCAATGTCCTCAAGGCTGAACTGCGCCGCCTCTTCGTCATACGAGAACAACTCCGCGTAACGGCCCCAGGAGATCACGGTGCGCAGCGTCTCTTCGGCGTAATCCGGCGACATATGGTCTTCCAACTCGTCACGGAACCGCACGGCCGAAGCGCGATGGTTCCAGCGTTCGTCGAGCGTGTGGCGGATGGCAGCTATCAACGGCACGTGCAGGCGCAGCGCTTCGGCGAAGATCGTCTTGCGATCATCGGTGTCGGCATGCACAAAAGCACGGCCAGCGTCGGTAAGGTTGAGGTCACCATCCGCCAATTCGGCCAGATGCAGTAATTGCAGTGCTTCACCCATCGGCAGCAACTCATCCGCCTCAAGCTGCAAACCCGCCGCCAAAGCCGGCAAGTCAGCCCGGCCGTCATACGGGGGCCCTGCGAGAGTTTCGAGCAGACCGGCCATCAGGTTGGTCGAGACCATCGTCATCGGCGTGGCAAAGCCCGCCTCCACCGCAGGCGACTGCACCACGGCTTGCGGCGTGGGCGCGCGGCGGGTCATCAGCGCATAGATGTCATCCACCACCTGACGGAACGCAGGGTCGTGGCGGTTGCGCGGGTGCGGGAACGGCACGGCCAATTCGCTGGCAACCCGACCAGGGTTCGAGCTGAAGACCAAGATGCGGTCGCACATGAGCACCGCTTCTTCAATATTGTGCGTCACCATCAAAATCGACTTGATCGGCAGCTTTTGCTCAGACCACAGATCGATCAAGTCGGTGCGCAGCGTCTCAGCGGTCAGCACGTCGAGCGCGGAAAACGGCTCATCCATCAG
>CAIZGT010000551.1 GCA_903932545.1 uncultured Rhodospirillales bacterium | reverse complement strand
TGCTCGGCACCGACGCCGGATCAAAGGCGAAGAAGGCGGCTGAATTGGGGATTCAGACCGTCGATGAGGCCGGCTTTAGAGCGCTGGCGGGATTGGACGTCGCCTAATTCGTGACTGCGAACAGGAACTCACGGCCCCATTCCAACCAGCTTCAAATCCAAATGCCCCACCAGATGCAACTCTGCGCGGATCAACACCGCCACCGGCACCTCGCCCGGCTGTAACGGCGCGAACCAGACGCTGCTATGGCGCGGTTGATGCGCGGTATCATCCGGCTTGCTGTCCGAAGGGAAGCCCGCGAGTAGCGTGTTGGTGATGTCGCAGCGCAAGGCAGGGCCTTGATAAAACAGCCCATTGTCGTGTGGAACGTCCTCCTGCCCGCCGCTGCTCGCCACAATATGCGACAGGCGGCGCCCATCGAAAGTTGTCACCTCACCATCGCAGCGCCCTGAGTTGATCAAGGTGTGCAGCAGATCAATTAGCGCGCTCATGCCGTCCATCGTGTCGCGTTGGAGCGCGGCTGGAATCGACTGATGCTCAGAATCCAGCGCAGGCTCCAGTCTATCCACATGCGGTTGGCCGTCCGGATAGCTGATTTCCACATGGTTTGGCCGCCCGCGCACCACGCCTGCGGTGGAAAATCGCCTCGGCGTGGGGCGACCGGATTGCCAATCACCATCAACCTGCATCTTGGCTTGGCTGTGCATCAGAAAATCCGTGGCCCCAAGCGTGTGGAAATCGATGCCCATCGCATAGCCGTCCGCGCGCAGATCCAATCCGGCGCGGAGGTCCAGCACGTCCAGGCCAAGAAAACTTCCGCGATAGACCAGCGATTGATGCGGCAGCGTGGCTGCATTGGCCGCGCAGAGCCAGATCGTCATCACGCCACACAGCCAAATCTTGCGCATACACTCTTCCCCACAGCTTGACACTCAGCCCCGCCCAGCCTATCACGCCGCTCCCTGCGAACGGGGGCGCGTAGCTCAGCGGTAGAGCACTCGCTTCACACGCGAGTGGTCACAGGTTCAATCCCTGTCGCGCCCACCATTCTCAGGTCAGCCGGTTTTCGGCACTCCCAATCATCACCCGTATGGGTATAACTGAATTGCAGCCAAGGGCTGGTGCAAAACAGGAGTGCGGTTGAGATGTCGTCCACCATTGAACACGCCCAAGAAGGGCTTGAGCATGCGCATCACGCCGCGGAGCATGGCGGCGGCGGGCATCTTCCGCGCAACATGGCCATTCTCATCGCAGCGCTCGCCGCCGCCTTGGCATTGACGGAAATGGGCGAGAAAGCGGCACAGAACGACTATCTCACCCATCACATCTCGGTCAGCGACACCTATGCCTTCCTGCAGGCGCGCAATATACGCGCGGGCATTCTCGGCACGGCGGTTGACACCATCTCCCTCATCCCCGGCACCGACGAGACGGCAAAGACGCGCATTGCGGCGATGCAGGCTGAGATTTCCAGATTGATGGACGACCCCAAGCCGGGCGGCCTGGGCCGCAAGCAATTGCTCGAAAAGGCTAAGATTCTGGAAGAGGAGCGCGACCACGCGTTCCACATCTACCACCTCTTTGAACGTTCCACCGGCGCGCTGCAAATCTCCATCGTGCTTGCATCCGTCTCGGTGGTCACCAAAACGAAGGCGTTGAGTTGGGCTGGCGGTATCATCGGCGGGGTGGCTGCGATCTACGGGCTGCTGGTGGCGCTTGAAATGGTGTGACGATCACGTCTTAGGAGACGGCAATGCGGCGCATGACCCTCACAGTGTTTGCCGTCCTGGCGGGCTTGGTGGCGATGAGCCCGCTCACCAGCGCCGCCGGGCTGCAAAGCCTCAACGTCGATGGCCCGCAGCCTGAACGTGCAACGATGGAGGTGATGATCTGGTATCCCTCGGCTGAGAAGCCGACTGACAATCAGATCGGCCCGTTCACCCCGCATGTCGCCCTGATCGGCAAAATTCAGGGCAGTGGCCTGCCTTTGGTGGTGATCACCCACGGCACCGGCGGCTCTAATCTCAACCATTTCGACACCGCCGCCGCCTTGGCTGATGCAGGTTTCGTGGTGGTGGCGCTGATGCACCCGCACGACAATTACCGCGACAATTCCCAAGCCTTCGGCCCGCTCAACTTCCGTCAACGGCCGCGCGAGGTCAGCACGCTGATTGATTATATGCTGCAAGAATGGCCCGATCATGCCGCAATTGACCCAGCGCGCATTGGCGTGCTCGGTCACTCAGCCGGCGGGGCGACGGCATTGTTGCTGGCCGGTGGCGTGCTGGATTGGTCAAAAGTCGCGGCCTTCTGCGCCGCCGCTGTGGGTGATTGGGGATGCGACCAAGCCAAGTTGCACCCGCCCGCACCAAGCAGCGACACGTCCCTGATCACAGCGCCAGACCCTCGGGTGAAGGCGATTGTCCTCGCCGCCCCGGCGATCACCCACGGCTTCGCTGCCCAGAATATTCACATCCCGGTGCAATTCTGGATCGGCGACAAGGACGAAGAGGTGAGCGACACCATCACCTTCCCCAGCCGCTTCCCCGGGATGGACACGCATATCATCCCCAATGGCGGCCATTTCGCCTATTTCGCAATGTGCAGCGCGTGGCTGAAATCCATCGCGCCGGACATCTGTGCCGATCCGCCTGGCTTTGATCGCCCGGCGTTCCTGCCGCAGTTTCAGGCGGGTGTGATCGGGTTCTTCAAGACGAAGCTTTAATCTGCCATCTCACACAGCGACACTTTGCGCCCATCCAACAACGGCGCTGACCCTGCCCCCACAATTGGCATGCGCGGATTGGCGCGATGGGCGCGCACCGCGTCCATATCCTCGTAGATCTCCACCAACATGATGTGCTGGCCATCCGGCTCATCGGCGTCATTCATCTTGTGCATCACATCAAACGCCAAGCAGCCGGGCTCTTCGGCCAACGTCGCTTTGGCATGTGCGCTGATATGGGCGTGGAACTGCTCATAGCAGCCCGGCTTTGGGGTGAATTCAACAATGATGGCGATACGTGGCACGATTTAGACCTCCCCGGTTTTGCCGCATCTTGATCCCGCCCCCACCCGGTAGCAAGCTGCGCCCAATCAAATCCGAGGAGACCATCAATGACCGAAGCCTGCATCGTCGGCTGGGCGCATTCGAAATTCGGCAAGCTCGAAGAACCCGATATCGAAAGCCTGTTCGCAACCGTGGCGCGTGAGGCGATCACCGATGCCGGGCTTGAGGCTTCCGAGATTGATGGCGTGTTTGTCGGCGTGTTCAACAACGGCTTCTCCAAGCAGGATTTCCCGTCCTCACTGTTGATGCAATCCGTGCCGGAGCTGCGCTACAAGCCCGCCACGCGCTATGAGAACGCCTGCGCCACCGGCACCGCCGCCATCCACGGTGCCCGCGACTGGATCGCCGCTGGGCGGGGGCGCGTGGCACTCGTGGTGGGCGCTGAGAAGATGACGTCACAGCCCACCGCCGTGGTGGGCGATATCCTGCTCAATGCGTCCTATCGGAAGGAAGAAGGCGATATTCCGGCCGGGTTCGCTGGTGTGTTCGGCAAGATCGCTGAGACCTATTTCCAGAAATACGGCGACCAGTCTGACGCATTGGCGGCGATCGCGGCGAAGAACCATGCGAACGGCGTCGATAACCCCTACGCCCAGATGCGTCGCGATTTCGGCTATGATTTCTGCCGCACCGCCAGTGAAAAGAATCCATATGTCGCAGGCCCACTCAAGCGCACCGATTGCTCGCTGGTCTCCGATGGGGCGGCGGCTTTGGTGCTGGCCGATGAAGATACGGCGCGCGCGATGAATAAAGCGATCCGCTTCAAGGCTGCTGTGCAGGTGAATGATTTCCTGCCGATCTCCAAGCGCGACATCACCTCTTTTGAGGGCGCGTCAGTGGCGTGGGGCAAGGCGCTGGAAGCCGCTGGGATTGGCCTGGGTGATCTCTCCTTCGTTGAAACCCATGACTGCTTCACCATCGCCGAATTGCTCGAATACGAAGCGATGGGCCTCACCGCGCCCGGCGAAGGCCGCCGCGCCATTCTGGAAGGCTGGACCACCAAGGACGGCAAGCTGCCGATCAACCGCTCGGGCGGGCTGAAATCGAAGGGCCATCCGATCGGGGCCACGGGCGTTTCGATGCATGTGATGGCAGCGATGCAGTTGGCTGGGCAGGCGGGTGATCTGCAATTGGGCCGCGCCGATATCGGCGGCGTGTTCAACATGGGCGGCGCTGCGGTGGCGAATTACGTGAGCGTGCTGGAACGGCTGGTTTAAAAAACCCGTCATTGCGCGCCTCGTAGGGCGGATAAGCCCAACGCCATCCGCCGCGTTTCTGATCGCAGAGATGGCAGATGGCGCTACGGTTATCCGCCCTACGAAGCCGATGAGAAGAATGAAGCGCCCATGATCCCCACCGCCAACCTCACCTCGCTCCTTCTCAACACTGCACGCCGGTTGCCGGATGCGCCGGGGGTGATCCAGGGCGAAATTGTCGTCTCATGGTCCGACCTCGCTGATCACGTCCGCGCGGCAGCGGCTTCGTTGGCGGCGAAGGGGATTATCAAGGGCGACCGGGTGCTGCTGCACGCCCGCAACTCGCCCGAGTATATCGAGGTGATGTTCGCTTGTTGGATGATCGGCGCCGTGTTCGTGCCGACCAATTTCCGCCTCACGCCCACCGAAGTTGCCTATCTGGCGCAATCGTCCGGGGCAAAGCTGCATCTGTTTGGCCGCGAATTCGCCGAACACGCCACAGCCGCCGCCAATCCGGCCTGTGCTGAGCAGCTTTGGATGGAAGATTGGCACCAGCTTGCCCTCTATCCCACGCCACTCACCCATCCGGTGGATGTGGACCGCGATGATTGCTGCTGGTTCTTCTACACTTCCGGCACCACCGGACGTCCAAAGGCTGGGATGCTCACACATGGCCAGATGGCGTTCGTGGTGAACAACCACATCGCCGATCTGATGCCAGATTTAAACGCGGAGGACGCCTCGCTGGTGATCGCGCCGCTGTCCCACGGCGCTGGCGTGCATCTGTTGCCGCAGATTGCGCGCGGTGTGGTGTCAATCCTGCCGGTGGGTGAGCGGTTTGATGCCGCCGAGATGTGGGAACTGGTCGAGGCCCATCGCGTCACCAACATGTTCACCGTGCCCACCATCGTGAACATGCTGTGTCGGCACGAGGCGGTGGACCGCTTTGACCATTCCAGCCTCCGCCATGTGATCTATGCCGGTGCTCCGATGTATCGCGCCGATCAGCAATATGCGCTGGGCAAGCTGGGCCGCGTGCTGGTGCAGTATTTTGGCCTCGGCGAAGTCACTGGCAACATCACCGTGTTGCCACCCGAGTTGCACAGCATTGAGGACGATCCGAGCTTTCCCATCGGCAGTTGCGGTTATCCGCGCACCGGCATGGAAATCGCGATCCTTGATCCGGCCGGTAAGCGGATGATGCCGTATGAGACCGGCGATATCTGCGTGCGCGGCGACGCAGTGTTCTTCGGTTATTTCAACAATCCCGAAGCCACCGAGAAGGCCTTTGCCGATGGCTGGTTCCACACCGGCGACCTCGGCCATCTCGATGAGCGCGGGTTTCTCTACATCACCGGTCGAGCGTCGGACATGTATATTTCCGGCGGCTCGAACGTCTATCCGCGTGAGGTTGAGGAGGCGCTGCTGACCCATCCGGCGATT
>CAIZGT010000550.1 GCA_903932545.1 uncultured Rhodospirillales bacterium | reverse complement strand
CGTCACCGTTTCACCTTCGTGGACAAAACATAAAATACGACGCGCGATGAGGCCGGCGATTTGCACCACCGCAAGGTCATGCCCGTCATCCAACTGCATCGCGAGCGCATTGCGTTCGTTGTCCACGCTCGCCTTGTCGAGGCTGGCATTGAGGAATTTGCCGTGACGGTAAGCGATGCGGGTGATGGCGCCACTGGCGGGCAGGCGGTTGATGTGAACATTCAGCACGGATAAGAAAATCGCCACGCGCCAGCGCGGCGTATCACCCAAGCCCAGCTCTGCGGGTGGCACCGCCATATCGACCATCGTCACCCGCCCATCCGCTGGCGCCAGCAGCGCATCCTGACGCGGCGACGGCGTGCGTTCCGGGTCGCGGAAAAAATAAAGGCAGAATCCGGCGAACAGCGCGCCGATCCAAAACAGCCAAGCCCCCACGAACAGCCCAAAAGCCGCAATCGCCATCCCAAAGCCAATAAACGGCCATCCGGCGCGGTGCGGTGGAGCCATAACCATTCGGACAGAGGCAGCAATGGACATGAAAATCCTGACAATCGACCAAGGTGAAGCGTCAAGTTTATGAAGGCTTCATCTTCCTGCGGCAAGAGTGATGACATGACGATGTCGGCGCTGGAGGATTTGCACCCGTGATGCTGCCACAAAACCTGAAGCTTGGGCCATTTAAGGTGGATCACCACGGCATGCTGAGCCCTGCCACGCCCGATAGCTTTCCCCGCTTCGGCGTGCGATGGCGCGGGCGGGTGCTCAGCAGCGCAATGCGCCAGACCAATGCCGAAGATGCGGCTTCCGGCGTGCTCGACCTGACAATCCGCATCGGGCGGCTGCCGAGCACTACTAATACGAGCGGTGCGCAGCGTGAGGCGGCGCTGATTTTGGCCAAAACGCTGCCCCAGCTAATGCCTGCGCGGTGGCGCTGGCAATTGCGCGCCGATCATAGCATTTTTCTGGACGCGCAAGTGCTGATCGCTTTGCCGGTCAGTGCTGTGGGCTTGGTCACCGAATTGGCGACCTTCCTGCTGGAACTCGATCCCTATCTACAGGAGCTCGACGCGCTGGGCATGGCGCACATTGGCGTGTTGCATTGAGCAATGACGCGCCCTGCGCTTTGCGCACCGCGTGCTCCCGGCTATGATTTTGCGGCACAGAGCTATCCGCAGCAAAGGCCCGATCATGGCACGCAAGCCCACGACCTCTTCCATACGCCTGCCGATGCGCGTGTGGGACGCACCGATTAGGCTGTTTCACTGGCTGCTGGTTGTGGTGATGCTGGTCAGTTACGGCAGCGTCAGCTTCGCCACCGGCAGCATGGCCGGGCAGTTGATGAAGCTGCATATCTGGAGCGGTGAGGCCGCATTGTTCCTGCTGACCTTCCGGCTGATATGGGGCTTTATCGGCGGCGACACCGCGCGCTTTGCCAATTTTATTCGCACGCCACTCGAAGGGCTGCGTCATTTGGCCCATGTCCGTGAACGCAGTGAGGACAATCAAATCGGTCATAATCCAGCTGGCGGCTGGATGGTAATGATTATGATCGGACTGCTCGCTGTACAAATTGTCACCGGCCTATTCGCCAATGATGATGGTAATAGCACAGGCCCTCTGGCGCGTTTCATTACCAAAGACAGCAGTGATACACTGTCCGCCCTGCACAGCGTGAACTTCAATTTCCTGATCGCCGCAGCGGCTTTGCATGTTCTGGTGATTGGCGTGTATGCGCGGGTGAAAGGCCAGAATCTGGTCGTTCCGATGATCACCGGCAAAAAGCGTCTGCCAGCCGCCACTACGGCGCCACGCATGGCGCCGCCGCTGCTTGCGGTTGTCGTCACGCTCGTGGCCGCTGGACTTACGGCGTTGATCGCAACACGTTAATTTTTTGATGATCAGCGCTGGCGAAACTGACGGTGGCATGCACCGCAAGTGCTTGCAGCCTTTTCGAATTGCGGACCGAACGCCGCAGTATCACCAGCTTGGGCAATGACGAGCAGCTTGTCGAACTCTGCTACGTAGGCATCTGCGGCAGCGTTGAAGCCCGCGCGATCGGTCCAGATTTCCGGGCGTGCCTTGGTGTCACCAGTCTGCGTGCCTTCTGGGAAATACCCCTTGATCAGCTTGGCGCGGTCATCCAGTTCCTTCACAAGGTCGACCATTGCTGCGGCGCTGCTTTTGTTCAGCAATCCAGCGTCAATAGATTTCGCAATCTCTCCAACGCGCTTCTGGTTGGCACGGCGGGCGGCGATGATGTCGGCGGGCTCCGCGCTTGAAGCAGGCCATGCAAGTAATCCCGAACCGGCGATCAACACACCGGCGACAAGCAAGGCAAACCGTTTCATCGCAAATCTCCACCCTATCGTTGCGCGCCGGAGCGCCCACGGCATATAATTGGTGCAGCCATGCATTTTGTCGATGGACGAAGCTGCCGTAACTGGCGAAAACAAGGCCATTCCAAAGAAAAATAGAGAAGGCTTAACGTGGCGAAAATTCGTTCCGTGGCGGTGTTTTGTGGCGCAAGCCTCGGGGCCGAACCAATCTGGCGTGATGCCGCCAACGCCCTCGGGCATGGCTTGGCTGAACGCGGCATTTGCTTGGTGTATGGCGGCGGCTCCATCGGACTGATGGGCGTTGTCGCCGATGCCGCGTTGGCAGCAGGTGGCGAGGTGATCGGCATCATCCCGGAGTTTCTGCGCCGGCGTGAGGTGGATCACCCCGATCTTCTGAAGCTCGAAGTCACCGACAGTATGCATAGCCGCAAACTGCGGATGTTCGAGCTTTCCGACGCATTCGTGTCCATCGCCGGCGGTTTGGGCACGTTGGATGAAACCATCGAGGTGCTGACCTGGGCGCAGCTTGGGTTGCACAACAAGCCAATCATCATTTGCGACGTGGCAGGCTCAGCCAAACCGTTGCTGGCAGCCATCGAGGCCACTGTGACGATGGGATTTGCCAAGCCCGGCATTCGCGATTTGTATCGCGCCATCACGGGCGTGTCAGCCGTGCTCGAACATTTAGGCTCAATATAACAGTTTATCTCGCGGGCGACTTGCCTTCGCCTGCGCCTGAGTCTAGAACCCGCGTCCTCGGTCGGGACGTAGCACAGCCTGGTAGTGCGCCTGCTTCGGGAGCAGGAGGCCGGAGGTTCGAAT
>CAIZGT010000549.1 GCA_903932545.1 uncultured Rhodospirillales bacterium | reverse complement strand
CTAGCTGCTCAAAAAACATGCGTCCCGGTTTGCGATCCGACGGTTCGATACGGCAATTGGGCTTGGGCGCAATATGTGGTGGGGATCCATCCAGCGCTGCACGCATGACGCTTGGCACATTCACCGGTCGGCTGCTCATTATTCTCGTGATTGCAGCAGTCGCGGTCGCCGTGTGGCAACTGACGGATATTCTGGTTCTGCTGTTCGGAGCGGTCCTACTTTCAATCGGCCTGTGCGCGGCGGCGCAATCGGTGGCGCGGCACACTGGTATAAGCCGAAGCCTTGCGCTGGCTTTGGTATTCGTGCTCGGGCTTTGCGTCTTCGGCGCGGCATTGTGGGTGTTTGGCTCATCAATTTCTGCGCAGATGGGATCCGTTATCGAGGCTGCCCCCACCGGCTACAAGCTGTTCATGACCTGGATGACCGGCAACCCGTATGGCCAGCACGTGCTGGATCAGGTGCGCGGGGCCAATATGGTGGACGCCACCGGATGGGCGACATCAATGGTCACCAGCATCGGCGTTTTGCTGACGCGCGGGCTTGGCTATGCGGTTATCGCTTTGTTTGTGGCAATTTATCTGTCAGCCGAGCCTGAACGAGACCGTCATCTCTGCCTGCGTCTCGTGCCACCGTTACAGCGGCCGACTGCTGAGACGTTGTTCAACGTGACTGGCGGCGTTTTGCAGCGTTGGCTGGTCGGGCAGATCGTGGTCATGATGACCATCGGCATGCTGACCGGAATTGGCTTGTGGCTGATGGGGATCGATGCGGCGTTCGCGCTTGGTCTGATGGGCGGCCTGCTATGTTTTATCCCCTTCGTAGGGGCGATCTTGGCGGCAATTCCAGCAACCTTGGTGGCACTGACCCAGGGGCCGGGCTATGCCATCTCCGTTATCGCAATGTATGTTGGCGTCCATTTCGTCGAAGGTAATTTTATTACGCCAATGGTTCAGGCGGAGGCCACATCGTTCCCGCCAGTTCTTGCAATTTTGTCTACGGTGGCTTTTAGCATTCTGTTTGGGCCACTGGGTGTATTGCTGGCGGCACCTCTCACACTTGTGCTGATCGCAGCCGTTGAGATCATTTACGTCCAGCACGGACTGGGTGAGGCACCTGAACTTGATGCTGGCGCAGACTTTTCCATCATCGAAGGGCCCTGAACATGCCAGAGGATGCCACTGCTGAACCGGGCCTGACGGCTGCCGAAGCGGCAACCACGCTTGCCCGAGACGGTCGGAACGAACTGCCACAGGAACGCCAACGCAGCCCACTCCACATTGTTCTCGAAGCTGTACGCGAACCTATGCTGCAACTCCTGCTCGGTGCGGGCTTGATCTATCTGATCGTCGGCGATCTCGCCGGTGCAATGATCCTACTCGCATTCGCTGTGCTGAACGTCGTTCTGGTCGTCGTGCAGGAGAGCCGAACCGAGCGCGCGCTTGCCGCCCTGAAGGATCTCACCAGCCCCAGCGCGTTCGTAATCCGTGACGGCGCTCGCCAGCGAATTCCAGGTGGTGATGTGGTCGTCGGCGACATTGTGGCCTTGGTCGAGGGCGACAGAGTGCCCGCCGATGCGCTCCTGCTTGCTGCCACAAACCTTGAGGCCGATGAATCGCTGTTAACCGGAGAATCGGTGCCGGTACGTAAGGCGTTCGCAGCGACCGGCCTTGGTGACGCCCGACCGGGGGGAGATGGCACTGCCTTCGTGTGGTCTGGCAGTCTGATCGTGCGTGGCACTGGCCTCGCACGCGTCCAATCTACCGGCGCGCGCACTGAAATTGGTCGTATCGGCACGTCGCTTGGTGCCGTTGAAACTGCGCCAACGCCCCTCCAAATCCAAACCCGCAAGTTGGTGAAGATATTCGCCATCCTCGGGATCGGATCATCGGCAGCACTGGCATTGGTCTATGGCCTGCTCCACGGTGAATGGATCAAGGGCATCTTGGCCGGCATCACCTTGGCGATGGCGACGTTGCCGAGGAGTTTCCGCTCGTCCTCACTGTGTTTTTGGTGCTCGGCGCATGGCGGATGTCACAGAACAAGGTTCTAACCCGACGCTCCGCAGCCATTGAGGCACTTGGCGCGGTAACGGTGCTCTGCTCCGATAAAACCGGCACCCTCACACTCAACCGCATGACCGTCGCAGCCCTGGTGGCAGACGTGCAGCATTGGGGCGTCGCAGCCGAGACCGACACCGGGACATTGCCAGAGAATTTCCACACCCTGGTCGAATTTTCGATCCTGGCCAGCCACCCAGATCCATTTGATCCGATGGAGCGGGCGTTTTCCGACCTTGGTGAGCGGCTTCTCAAGCAGACAGACCATATCCATTCGGATTGGACGCTGATGCACGGCTATCCATTGCAGCCGTCGCTGCTCGCAATGTCGCAGGTCTGGCAGGCCAAATCCGGCACGGGCTTTGTGGTTGCGGCCAAGGGCGCGCCCGAGGCGGTGTCCGAGTTGTGCCATCTCGCAGGAGACAAGATCGAGGTGGTCCGCCGTGATGTGGCGACTTTGGCTGCCAAGGGCCTCCGCGTTCTGGCAGTCGCACGGGCGGAGAGTGCGACCGCTGCGTGGCCCGCGTCGCAGTCCGATTTTAATTTTCGATTTGTGGGCTTGGTGGGCCTCGCTGACCCGTTGCGTCCGGAAGTGCCTGCGGCGGTTGCCGCCTGTCGCAGTGGCGGAATCAGGGTGGTGATGATCACCGGCGACCATCCGGCAACCGCACTTGCCATCGCCAAGCAGGCCGGGATTGAGGGCGAAGATGTGTTGACCGGCAGCGAATTGGCCAGGCTGGACAACACGCAGCTCACGACACGTCTTGCACATACCAATATCTTCGCCCGCATCATGCCCGAACAAAAGTTGCGCTTGGTTCAGGCGTTCGCCGCCGCCGGACAGATTGTGGCGATGACCGGCGACGGCGTGAATGATGCGCCATCGCTCAAGGCAGCCCATATCGGCGTGGCGATGGGTGGACGCGGTACAGATGTCGCGCGTGAGGCGGCGTCTCTTGTGCTGCTCGACGATAATTTTGCGAGTCTGGCCACAGCCGTGCGGCTCGGCCGCCGCATCGCGGACAATCTCCGCAAAGCGATGGGCTATATCTTGGCGGTCCATGTGCCGATTGCGGGCATGTCGCTGCTGCCGGTCTTGTTTGGCTGGCCTATGGTCCTTGGGCCCATTCATGTGGTGTTCCTGGAACTGATCATCGACCCGGTCTCGTCCATCGTGTTCGAAGCCGAGCCGGATGAAGACGGCATTATGGCCCGTCCGCCACGCAAGCCCGATGCTTCTCTATTCGACACTGCACTGATGCTGCACGGGCTGCTGCAAGGTGCGGTGGTGATGGTGGCAGCTTTGGGCGTTTTTCAACTCGGCATCGGCGACCTTCATGGTGAGCAGGTTGCGCGATGCATGGCGTTCGTGACGTTGGTTCTCGGCAATCTGGGCTTGATACTCACCAATCGCTCGCTGAAAGTGAGTGCGTTCAGTGCGCTCACACGGCCCAATCGTGCCCTGATCTTCGTCATGATCATCACCATCGTTGCGCTGGCGCTTGCTGTGTTCGTGCCCTGGCTGCGGGGATTGTTCGGCTTCGCGCCGCTCAGTTTGCCGCGGTTGGCAGAGGCCGCCGGGGCTGCGCTGGCCTGTCTCGTGGTGAACGACGTGATCGGGGCCGTCTGGCGTTGGACGTCGGCGCGGCACGCGGCAAGGCAGCCAGACACCACAGCAATCTGAACGGCATAAAGGGGTGAGTGTAATGTTAAAGATTTTCGTAATCGCGTCGCTGCTAATATTGATCGACGCAGGCGTGATCGCCGCGCCGCTAGATGATCTGTTCATTCGCTATGAGGCACAAAGTAGCGCTTACGAGTTGGCTTTCGCACGAGTGGGGCAAGCGCGTGCGCAGCGTCCAGAGATCCGCACCTACGCCGCGATGCTGATCAATGACCACGAAGCTTACGGTGACGCGTTGCGGGACTTGGCGACATCAAAGGGCATTGTGATTTCGTCGGCATTGGCAACAGATGACAAGCTGCGGCTCGACAATTTCACGCAAATATCGGGTGCTGCGTTCGACAACGCTTTTGCCGTAGAGGCCGAGCGCGTCAATCACAACAATATGGCTAGTCTGCGAAAAGAAGCGGCTGACACTATCGATTCAGATATGCACAGCTTCGTCGATCATTTCATCAATATGGACGCAAAGCACGAGGCTGCGGCCATTGCGCTGAGCGAACATGTGGTGGCGGCCAAGGGGCCTATCATCAAGCCGCCGCCAACTGGTGACACAATGACCGTTGCCCCGCCGCACTCAGACAGTTCCATGCCCGTAATCCTGCCGCCCCCGATCGACAGAAAATAGCGACCGTAACTTTCATTCTGCTTCTCAAAAGGCACACAGCCTTCCTGACACCCATCGTGAACGCGCTCAGCACATCAATGTTGCTCTCACTCGCCGTCATCACGACGTATCGGTCGTAATGACGGTTGGATGAGGTTAGGCAGCCACCCTGAGCATCACGCGCGCGGTTGATCAATCAGGAATTGCCCGAAGAACGCCGCCAGTTCATCAAATGCGTCGAGCGGCAGAACGTTGGCGACGAACTGATCCGGGCGGACGATCACCATCGCACCACGTGAGCGGTCAATGCCGCGCAGATCAAAGATATTCGGGCCATTTTTCAGGTCGGGCGTGAACGCTTTTTCGTAGTCGACCAGCCTAAACCGCCCCTTGCGTGGCAGCAGTATCATCGGCAACTCATCAACCTTTAGATCACGGTGGTATTGCTGAAAGATCCCACGAACATCGATCACGCTATCAATTTCCGCGCCCTGCGGTGTGAAGCGCTGGACCGGCGACGCCTCGCTGTTCGCCAGATGCTCCATCAGGGCCAGCAACTTTTCGCCAGATGCATCAGCAAAGGCATATAGCCGCCAAGCGCCATCCGCCCGTGCGACGTGCCCGAGCTGCATAGGCTTGGCGTCAGCAAGGCGGACCACCGGCCCGGAGTGAAACCGCATCCCAATCGTGAGGCCGGTTGCCAGCGCCTGATGAGTGGGGGCGGCCGTGAGGTAGGTGGCGGGTGGGTAATGCGTGCCCACACCTGCAGTGTAGCCGCCAGATTTCACGAAATATGCCTGCAACTCTGCCGGATCTACCCCGCCGAGTTCGGGGTGATCGGGGTTCTTCGGAGGTGAGGCCATGATCTTCGACCATTCTCTATCGAAATCGATAAGCCCTTGTGCGATTGCT
>CAIZGT010000548.1 GCA_903932545.1 uncultured Rhodospirillales bacterium | reverse complement strand
GCCCAGGCGGTGGTGGCGCGCTGGAACGAGGTCATGAACTCGTCGGCGTTCGCGATGGAGGCATCGACGTATTCGGCGCCGAGCACTTCGCGGCGGATTGGCAAGCCTTTGTCGTAGAGGGCGCTGTCTTCGTTGGACATTTTGGTTTCTCCCGTTGACGGTTTATGCGCTCAGGCGAATTCCTGGCGGATTTGGATGGAATGCTGCCCGATACAGGGCACCGCGCCAAGGGCTGGTGCCGCACCGTCGCGGATGACGGCTGGCGCGACGATGGAGGCTGCGCCCATCTCTGTCTCCAGCGTCGTGCGGCGTAATGCCGGATGCGCGGCGAGGCCGGGCAGGTTGTTGACGAGGCCGAAGGCGATCCCGCCTGCTTTGAGTGTGGCCGTCGCCTCGTCGCGCGTCATTTGGGCGAAACGGGTGGCAACATGCGCGTCCACCACCGCGCGCTGGGCGCAGCGGGCGACGTTGGTTTCGTAGCCGGGGGCTTTCGGCAAATCCGGCTCGGCCATGAAATCCCGGCAGAAATTGGCGAATTCGCGCTCGTTCTGGATTGAGATCAGCACCAACGCGCCATCTGAGGTGGCGAATGCGCCATAGGGGCAGATTGAGGGATGTGCGAGCCCGACGCGCTCGGGTTGCTGGCCGGTGCCTTCCCAGTAGAGCAGCGGCACGTTCATCCAATCCGCCAATGCGCCGAACAGGCTGACCTCCAGGCGTGCGCCGTTGCCGGTGATGCCGCGTTGGATCAACGCTTCTAGCACGCCCGCATGGGCATTCATGCCGCAAGCGATGTCACACACCGACACGCCGACACGGCCCGGCCCAGCAGGGTGGCCGGTGATTTGGGCGAGGCCGGATTCGGCTTGTACCAGGAGATCGTAGGCTTTCATGTCGGCGTAGGCATTGCCTTCGCCATAGCCGCTGATATCGACGGTGATCAGGCGCGGATATTTTGCCCGGAGTTCGGTTGAACCAAACCCCGCCCGGGCTGCGGCACCGGGGGCGAGGTTTTGGATAAAGACGTCTGCTTTGCTGAGAATATTGTGCAGCAGCGCTGCGTCGCCCGGATTCTTGATGTCCGCTACCAGCGATTGCTTGCCGCGATTGAGCCAAACGAAATAGCTCGCCAACCCGCCGACAGATTTGTCGTATCCGCGCGCGAAATCACCTTCTGGCCGCTCGATTTTGATCACCCGCGCGCCCGCATCGGCGAGGTGGGAGGAGCAATAGGGGGCGGCAACGGCTTGTTCGAGGGCGACGACGAGGAGGCCGGTGAGGGGTTTCGACATCAATCAAATCTCCGACGTAGGGCGGGTCCACGACCCGCCATTGCCCCGATGGCCGAGGCGAAGGCGGGTAGTGGACCCGCCCTACGATCAATAACTGCGGGGAAGCCCAAGCACGTGTTCGGCGAGGTAGGAGAGGATCAAGTTCGTGCTGATCGGGGCAACTTGATACAGCCGGGTCTCGCGGAATTTGCGTTCGACGTCGTATTCCTCGGCAAACCCGAAGCCGCCATGGGTTTGCACGCACATCTCGGCTGCCGCCCAACTGGCTTCAGAAGCCAGCATTTTCGCCATATTCGCCTGCTCGCCACACGGCTCGCCACGTTCGAAGCGGGCGAGGCCGTCTTGCACCATGAGTTCGGCGGCGCGCATCTTCGCGTAGGCGTTGGCGATGGGGAATTGGATGCCTTGGTTTTGGCCAATCGGGCGGCCAAACACGACGCGGGCTTTGGCGTATTCGGTCGCCTTCTGGATGAACCATTTGGCGTCCCCGATGCACTCAGCGGCAATCAACAGGCGCTCGGCGTTCATGCCGTCGAGGATGTAGCGGAAACCCTTGCCTTCGGTGCCGACCAGCGTGTCGGCCGGGATGCGCATGTCGTCGAAGAACACTTCGCAGGAATTGTGGTTCATCATCGAGCGAATGGGCCGCAGGGTGAGGCCGTGGCCCTTGGCAGCTTGCATGTCGATGAGGAACGTGGACAGTCCGTCCGTTTTCTTTGCAACCTGATCGCGCGGTGTGGTGCGGGCGAGCAGCAGCATCAGGTCGGAATGCTCGGCGCGTGAGGTCCAGACCTTTTGGCCGTTGACGACGTATTCATCGCCTTCGCGCCGTGCGGTGGTGCGCAACGCAGTGGTGTCGGTGCCGGAGGTGGGTTCAGTGACGCCAAAGGCCTGCAAGCGCAGTTCGCCGGTGGCGATTTTGGGCAGATAATGCTGCTTCTGCGCATCAGAGCCATGACGCAGCACGGTGCCCATTGTGTACATTTGGGCGTGACAGGCCGCACCGTTGCAGCCCTGTTCGTGGATGGTCTCCAGAATCGCCGCTGCCGCCGACAGCCCCAAGCCGGAGCCGCCGTATTCTTCTGGCACCAGAACTGCGAGATAACCCGCCTCGGTGAGGGCATGCACGAATTCGGTGGGGTAGCCGCGCACTGCATCGAGGGTGCGCCAATACTCGCCAGGGAATTTGGCGCAGAGTTTGGCGACTTCCTCGCGAATTTCGCTGTGAAGTTCAAAGCCGCTCATCTGGCATTCCCCGCATTATCAACTGACCAGGCAATTTTCCACACGTGATGCGGGGCGTCCAGGCCGCTGCTGACAGATCAGAGCGGCGCGAAAATCTCTTCCGGCACCACAAGCCATAGGTCGGTGTCACCCACGTCTTCACCATGCTTGGTGGTCACCGCCGTGGCTTGGCCGCGATGGTGGGTCTGGTGATTGAAGAAATGTGTGTACAGCAGCCATTTCGGCGAGCGGCGCTCGGTCTGGGTGGAGCCGCTATACCACACGAGATCGCCCTGCAGATCGTCATCTGTGAGCATTTGCGCCCATGCCTCGATCCGATGATCGGCCACGGCGCGGGCGGCGGCGAGGTCGGCGAAATTGGCGATCAACTTGCCGCTGTCTTTTAGCCCCAAGGCGGGGCGTTCCCAGCCATCGAAGCGTGACATCCACATTTCATCGGCCCAGAGCAAATGATTGAGGGTTGCATGCAGCGTGACCCAAAACAGCCCGTCATCTTCACGCCGAACCGCGTCTGGCAGACGCGCGGCGGCGGCGTAGAGGCGGCGGTTCATCTCGCTGTTATAGGCGGCCATGGTGCGCAGATAGAGCGGGCTGATCATGCAAAACCCTCCGGCCGTTCATCGGCCACGGCGAAAAGGCGCTCCAACGCTCGGCCTAGGCGCAGGATGCGGCCCTCGTCGAACAAGGCGCCCCAAATCCATACCGAATGCGGCACGCGGAAGGTTGGACCGTCTGAGACCGCGAACGGCATCGCCAAGCCGGTGGGGGCGCGACTGCCGATGTGGCGAAAGCCAGAGCGCAAGGCAAGGCAGGGATGGCCGGTGAAATTGGTGATCAGCGCCATTGGCCCCACCAGCGGGCCACCGACAATCACATCCACTTGGGTGAACCAGCTCGCCGCTTCTTGCATCACCAAACGGCGCAGACGGTCACGGTTGACGTGATCGACGGCGGAGAGGAAGCGGGCGCGGCGGAAGCTGCTGGGCCAGGAGAAATTCTCCTGCCACGTGAGCAGATCGTCACGATCTGACAGGGTGAGCTCCTCGAATGCGGCGGCGGCCTCAGCGGTGAGAATGTCGTGCATCGCGGTGTAGGGCAAATGCGCGCGTTCGAGGGCGATCATCTCAACGCCGAGGCTGCGCACGGCATCAAGGCTGGCGCGGTCGAGATCGTCTTTCAGATCCGCCTCGAAATAGCCGACACGCATCGGCAATAGCGGTGCCGTGGCGTCGTCGGCGAACGGGGCTGCGATGCTGCCGGGGTCGGCTGGGTCGAAACCGTTGAGAGCGGCGAGCACCAAAGCGGTGTCGTCCACGAAGCGACAGATCGGGCCGACCTTGTCGAGCGACCATGACAGCGGCATGGCGCCCACGCGGCTTGTGCGGCCAAAGGTTGGGCGCAATCCGGTGGTGCCGCAGCGCGTGCTGGGGCCGCAGATCGAGCCGAGGGTTTCGGTGCCGATGGAGAAGCCGAACAG
>CAIZGT010000547.1 GCA_903932545.1 uncultured Rhodospirillales bacterium | reverse complement strand
TCCAACACCTGCCGCTTCATATCGCGTCAGAGAGGCCGCGAATGGGCGTCAAAACACGTGCTGCTCGATGCCACGCTCGGCAAGAGCGGTGATCGCATCCACAGCGAACGTCTCGGCGCCGCCGATCTCTGCTCCGGCAATCACGTGAAGAATGCGCATTCCGGCACCATCGCAATAAGGGAAAGCCGGAGATGGATGGTAGCGGTGGCCGGATTTGAACCAGCGACCAAGGGATTATGATTCCCCTGCTCTACCGCTGAGCTACACCGCCATCCTTCCGACGTGCAGGCCCATGAGGCATGGTCCCGCAGCGAGGGGCGCTAGATACGAGGCTCGTGGCCCTGCGTCAATTGGCCTTGGCGTGTGACATCGTGATGAATCCGCCGCCCAGCACCCGATCCCCGGCATAGAACACGCATGCCTGCCCTGGTGCAGCGCGCGCCGGGGTCTCCAGCACCACCCGCACCGCGCGGCCATCCAGCCGCACCTGCGCCGGTCGCGGTTGCTCACCCGAACGCAGCTTCACCGTGCAGGTGAGATCACGCGGCGTGGTCAGCCAATTCACGTCGCGCAGCCCAATCTCTGCCGAGTCGGGCGGTGCGTGGTCCACCACCACCCGGCGCGACCCCGCCTCCAGCCCCACCACAACCCGGCGCACATCACCCGATTGCGCAGCGCCAAGGCGTTTGGCTTGGCCGATCGTGTAGCGCGCAATGCCCTCATGGCTGCCCAGCACCGCGCCGTCTGGCGACACAATCTCACCGGCCAGCATCGCATCGGGGCGGAACTTCGCCACCACATCGGCATAGCTGCCTTGCGGCACGAAACAGATATCTTGGCTGTCCGGCTTCCGCGCCACCGCCAGCCCCAGCCGCTCGGCCTCCGCGCGCACCGCGTCCTTGTTCGGGTGCCCGCCCAATGGGAACACGCAGCGCGCCAACTGATCGCGCGTGGTGGCGAACAGAAACCAGCTTTGATCCCGCGTGCTGTCCACCGCGCGATGCAGTTCCGGCCCCTCAGCGCCCTCAAACCGGCGTACATAATGCCCGGTGGCGAGATATTCCGCACCAAGATCAGCCGTCAACTTCACCAGATCGGTGAATTTCACAGTTTGATTGCACGAGATGCACGGCACCGGCGTCTCGCCCTCGGCATAGCTATTCGCAAACGGCTGGATCACCGCTTCCCGAAACCGCTGCTCGGCATCGATCACATAATGCGCAATGCCGATCTTGTCCGCCACACGGCGTGCATCATGAATATCCTGCCCCGCACAGCACGCACCTTTGCGCCCCACTGCCGCGCCGTGATCATAGAGCTGCAACGTGACACCGATCACCTCGTGCCCCTGCTCATGCAGCAGCGCTGCCACCACGGAGCTATCCACCCCGCCGGACATCGCAACCAAGATGCGGGTGCGGGTCTTACTTATCGCCAGCATTGCGCGCGGCGGCTGGCAGCTTCACCACCAACCCGTCCAACTCCGGCGTGATCACAATCTGACAGCCCAGACGCGAGGTCTTTTCCAGGCCGAACGCCAAATCCAGCATGTCTTCCTCGTCCTCAGTCGGCAATTTCAGCTTGCCGAACCATTCCGCGTCAATAATCACATTACACGTTGAGCACGCCAGCGAGCCTTCGCACGCACCCTCGATATCCACCCCATGCTTGTGCGCCACTTCGAGCACCGACAGGCCGAGCGGGGCGTCAACTTCACGCGGTGTGCCGTTGCTTTCAATGAAAGTCATTTTGGGCATGGATCAGGCCTGCATTCGAGCTTGAGAAATGGGGGCGTCGGACGCGGCAATCAGCGCTGCCGCAAGGTCGATATCCGCCGGGCTGGTAAAGCGTCCGATCCCGATGCGCAAGCTGTGTTGCGCTTGGGCAACGCTGAGCCCCATCGCGCGCAACACATAAGACGGTTCAATCTCGGCCGACGAACACGCCGAGCCGGTGGAAACACACAAATCGGGCGCGGCCTGCATCACCGCAATCGCCGTCCGATCCGGAAACATCACGTTCAAATTCCCAGCAATCCGCTCACTCGAATGGCCGTTGAGCCGAATGCCGGGAATATCGCGTTGCAGCGCCGCCCATAGCTGATCCCGCAACCCACCAATCCGCGCCGCATCTTGTTCACGCTCAGCCCCAGCGAGACGACACGCCGTGGCGAACCCGATCACCAGCGGCGGTGACAGCGTGCCAGACCGCAACCCGCGCTCCTGGTTGCCGCCCGAGAACAGCGGTGCAATCCGCGCCCGCGGCCTGCGCCGCACATACAGCGCGCCCACGCCCTTCGGCCCGTAGATCTTGTGCGCGGTGATCGACATCAAATCGATGCCAAGCGCCACATCGAGCGGAATTTTCCCCACGCCCTGCGCCGCATCCACATGCAACAACGCGCCCGCTTCCTTCACCACCGCTGCAATCTCAGCCACATTCTGGATCACGCCGGTTTCGTTGTTCACCGCCATCACGCTCACCAGCAGTGTGGGCACCACCAGCGCCTCGATCAGATCGTCCAAATCGAGCAGCCCGTCCGCGCCCACCGGCAGCACCACCGGCTCGAACCCCTCTGCTGCCAGATCACGCACCGATTCGAGCACGCATTTATGCTCGCTCGCCAACGTGATCACCCGCCGCCGATCGCCCTCCACCTTCAGCGCGTGGCGAGCGGCCCCCTTGATCGCCAGATTGTTGCTCTCTGTTGCCCCCGAGGTCAGCACAATCTCACGCGGGTCAGCACCGATCAGCGCCGCAATCTCCCCACGCGCTGCCTCAACCGCCACCTCCGCCTCGCGTCCCATCGCATGCTCAGACGAATGCGGGTTGGCGAAATTGCCGCTAAACCACGGCATCATCGCCTCCAACACGCGCGGATCCAGCGGCGTGGTGGATTGGTTATCAAGAAAGATCGGTCGATTTGCCATCATCCCTCCAATATGGGGCGACCAAGCCGCACCGCAAAGTAGGGTGGGATGCCCCTTGCGGCATCCCACCACATGCAGCCCCGCCATTTCGATAACTAAACGGAATGATTTAGACCAGCCTCGGCGCCAATCCTCAACACATTTTGCCGAAACCCTGCCTTCGTGCTGCCGCCAGCACCCCGCGCGGCAACGGAATGCGGAACGGCTCCGGCTTCGGGCGCGCTTTGCGGATGCGCGGCTGCGTCTGACGCGCTTTGCGCGCCTCCCCGCGCACCCACGGCAATTCCACCGCCAGCGCCCGACACAAGGGCCGCAGCATCCGTTGCGCCTGTGCAGAGTTCGCCAGCAGCGCCACCATCTCGGGCGTGCCCAACACTGTCTGAAGCTGCGAGCCGAAGCCTGCCGCGTGATACCCACCCGCCTGCACCAGCCAGCCGAACTTGCGCGGCAGTGCAGCCGAAGCGGCCTTGCGAGCAGTCCCACTCCGCCTTGGCGTCCGATGCTGAACCTGCCGCAGCCGCCCGGCGCGGAAGCGTTCCAACAAACGCTCAATTCCGCGAAAGGTCGTGCTGAACCGGCGGCTCACCAGCAACATCTGCGGATAGTCCAACCGCCAAGTCCCCAACACCGCCATCACCCCGCGCAGGATCGACCACAGATCAGCGGAGATCGTCTCAATTGGCGAGCGTGCGGGGATGTGTACATCCGCCAGTGAACACCATACCCACTGGCCGGACTCAAGAAAAATCGTCAATTCCTGAGCGG
>CAIZGT010000546.1 GCA_903932545.1 uncultured Rhodospirillales bacterium | reverse complement strand
GAGGAAATTCACCATCGCCCGCGCCATGCCCGTCATTTCGATGAGCAGTCCGAGAAAGACGAACAGTGGTACGGCAAGCAGCACCAGCGAACTCATCCCCTCATCCATTCGGCTGACCACGATGGTGAGCGGCACGCGGGTGGTGGTCGCAAGATAGGCGAGGGTCGCACCGCCAAACGCAAAGCCAATTGGTACGCCGGAAAGCACGCCGACGGCCACCATACCAACGAAAAAGATTATCAGATTGGCATTGCCCAGCGGCTTGAGAATGGGTGGCGCGTAATGCAGGGCGAGCACCAGTGCCGCGAGCGCCAACATGACTTTCAGCACAGCGCGCCGGTTCAAGCGGAGCAGCTTGAATGCACAGGACAGCAGCATCAAGCCGCAGCCAACTGGCAACGCCGCCGCGCGGACCTCGTTGGACCAGCCGAGGGCGGGTGTCTCGATATAGAACTCGTCGGCGGCGTATTCCTGCGCGTAGGGCAGCAGAATCAGCAGAAACAACGCGGGGGCCGCCACCGCCAGAGCTTGCGCGCGGGAACGCCACGCGCTGGGCAACGAGGCCACAATCGCCGTCAAGCGCATGTGCTCGCCACGCTGAAGTGCGACCACCGATCCCAACATGGCGAGCCAGAGGAATAGGATCGAAGCCAATTCATCCGACCAAACGAAGGCGTGGTGGAACACGAAGCGGCTGACCACACCGGCCAGCAACACCGCAATTTCCACCACCACCAACAACGCCGTCGGGATTTCGACCAGACGGCGGAACCCGGCTTCGGCCGTGCGTAAAACGCCAAGTCTCAAGAAAGCTGGCCCACCGCGCCTTCAAGCGTCTCCCAAGCGACATCACCAAATTTGGTGCGCCACTCGCTGTAGAACCCGGCTTGCTTGAGGGCGGCGCGGAAGGCGGCGGGGTCGGTGTCGCCGAAGATCAGGCCGCCGTCGGAGAGTTTGGTTTTCAGCGAAATGTTCAGCGCCTCGATATCGGCACGCTCCAACTTGCCGGCCGCGTTCATCTCGCGCTCGACAATCGCGCGGTCGGCGGGCGGAAGGGCGGCCATCGCCTTGGCGTTGCCGAGCAGCCAGAAGCCGTCCCACATGTGGTTGGTGACGGAGAGGTATTTCTGCACTTCGTAGAGCTTGCCGGAATTGATGATCGCCAGCGGGTTCTCCTGGCCATCAACGATGTGGGTTTGCAGGGCGGAATAGACCTCGGCGAAGTTGATCGAGGTGGGAGAGGCACCAAAGGCGGTGAACATGCCAGTCCAGAGCGGGGAGACCGGCACGCGGATTTTAAAGCCCTTGAGATCATCCGGGGTTTTGATCGGCTTGGTGGCTGAGGTGATCTGGCGATAACCGTTGTCCCACTGGTTCTCGAAAGCGTAGAGGCCGCGCTTGGCGATCTCGCCGCGCACCAAGGCGCCGAGCTTGCCGTCCATCGCCGCCCAGACGGTGGCGTAATCCTTGAACGCGAAGCCGATGCCGTTGATGGCGGCGACGGGGACGAGCGTGGACAGGATGAGGCCGGAGAGCGTGAACATCTCGACAGCGCCGGAGCGGAGCTGGCTCAGCGTGTCGGTGTCTGAGCCGAGCTGGCTGTTGGGGAAGACTTGGATTTCGACGCGACCGCCGGTGAGTTCCTTGATCTTCTCAACCGCGGCGCTGGCGCGGATATGCAGCGGATGTGAGGTGGCGGTGTTGTGCGCCATTTTGTAGGTGAACTCGGCAGCATGGGCCGGGCGGCGGTTGATGGCCACCAATGGCAGGGCTGCGCCCGCGGTGAGGGCGGCGCGCCGCGTGATCTTGAGCATTTGACAACTCCTCCGGTTATTCCGCCTTGTGGATTGGCGATTTGTGCGGCGGATATTCCCTGACTCTGGCGCGATTGCAAAGGTTGTTATGGCAAATCTGATCGAGAACACCGCTGCTGTGCTGTTGGCGGGGGGGCTGGGCAGCCGCATGCGGGCGGATGGTGGCGGTGTGGACAAGCCGTTGCGCCTGCTGAGCGGGCGGACGTTGCTTGATCATGCGGTGGCGCGGGTGCGGCCGCAGGTGGGGGCGATGGTGTTGAATGCGAATGGCGACCCTGCGCGATTCGCTGCGTTTGGGTTTGAGATCGTGGCCGATGCGGTGGCGGATTATCCGGGGCCATTGGCGGGGATTTTGGCAGGGATGCGCTGGGCGGGGGCGCGGGGATTTGCTGATGTGTTGAGTGTTCCGACGGATACGCCGTTTCTGCCGGTTGATTTGGTGGCGCGATTGGATGCGGCGCGGCGTGCGGCTGGCGTGACGCTCGCCTGCGCTGGCTCGGGTGGGTGGACGCATCCGGTGGTGGGGTTGTGGCCGGTGGCGCTGGCCGATGCGTTGGAGGCGGCGTTGCGGGATGGGATGCGCAAGATTGACCGCTGGACGGCGCAGCACGGTGTGGCGACGGCGGAGTTTGCGATTGCCGATGTTGATCCGTTTTTCAATGTGAACACGCCGGGGGAGTTGGCGCAGGCGGAGGTGATGGTAGGGCGGGTGCAGCCGGCCATGCCGGGCTGACGGCGGTTTGCACCCGCCCTACGCGCTTAGCCCTCCCGCGCCACCACGCGGTCCACCATCACGCCGGACAGGCCGACATAGCCTGCCGGGTCGAGCAGGTTCGCGAGTTGGTCGCGCGTCATCGCGGCTGAGATGGTGGGCTCGGCGCAGAGCAGGTCGAGGAACCCGCCGCGGCCTTGGGCCACTTCGCGGCAGATGTCATAGACCAGATCATGTGCGACTTGGCGGCCAAGTGCTGGGCCTAAGCCCATCATCACGGCTTCGGAGAGCAGCAAGCCGCTGGTGAGATCGAGATTGGCGCGCATCCTTCCGGCGTCGATCACCAAGCCTTGCGCGAGGAAGGCGGTGTGCATCAAGGCACCGGAGGCCATGCAGAACACTTCGGGGACGCTCGCCCATTCCATTTGGAACGGGCCGGTGGCGCGTTCGTGGTCTTGCACCATCGCCTCGGTGAGCAGGCCTGCATGGGCGCGGACTTGGGCCGCGCAGGCGTGGACGAAATTGCCAGCCACCGGGTTGCGCTTCTGCGGCATGGTGGATGACGAGCCGCGACCGGCCTGGAACGGCTCGAATGCTTCGGCGACTTCGGTTTGCATCAGCAGGCGCACATCAAGGGCGAATTTGGCGCAAGAGGCGGTGAGCAGGGCGAGGAATTGGGCGATTTCGGCGACGGTGTCGCGGGTGACGTGCCAGGCGATGATGGGCTGGGCGAGGCCGAGCTCGGCCATCAGCGCCGCTTGCACCGCGAGCCCCTGCTTGCCGAGAGAGGCCAGCGTGCCAACCGCGCCGCCGAATTCGCCGACGAGCAGGCGGGTTTTGATCTGTGCGAGGCGCTCGGCGTGGCGCTGGAAGCTGGCGAGTTGGACGGCGGCTTTATAGCCGAAGGTGATCGGGATCGCGTGTTGCAGGTTGGAGCGGCCGGCCATCGGCACGTCGCGATGTTTCACGGCGAGATCGGTGAGGCCGCGGCGGATGGCGGTGATATCGGCCTCAATGAGCGCGATGGCGTCGCGCATTTGCAGCACCATGGCGGTGTCCATGATGTCTTGCGTGGTGGCGCCCCAATGCGCCCATTCGCCATGCCCATCGGCGCATTTGGCGACCAGGGCGTTGACGATGGGCACGATGGGGGAACCGGCGCGGACGGTGCCGGTGCCGAGTTTTTCGATGTCGTAGGTGGCGGCGTTCCCGTGGCGGTTGATCTCGGTGGCGGCGGCTTCTGGGATGATGCCGAGCTGCGCTTGGATTCGGGCGAGGGCGAGTTCGACGTCGAGGCAGCGCTGGACGCGGTTGCGGTCGTCGAAGATCGCTCGCATCTCGCGGCTGCCGAACAGGTCGCATAACACCACCGAGTCGGTGATTGAGGCGGTAAGCTGGCTCATTCGGATTCTCCCCACGACAACGCTTGGCCGCCGCGTAGCACGTGGGCGGCGGCTTCGGTATAGGGCGCGTCTTGGGCGTGCAGGACCAGACCGGGCAGTATCCGCGTCGGCCCGCGTCCGCCGCGCACGGCTTGCAGCAACACCAGCTTCGCCTCCCGCCCAGCGCGCGGCCAGAGTGGCATGATGGCGTGGCTGCCACAGCCGGCTTCGGTGAAGGCTGACAAGCATTCGCTGACCACGCCGGCATGCACGATAAATGTGATCGTGCCGCGATGGCGCAGACAGCGGGCGAGGCTTTTGGCCCAGAGTTCGAACAAGCCTTCCTGCGCCTGACGCGCCACGGCGCGCGCCGCGTCGGGGGAAGGGGTGGCGCGCGGGGCATACCAAGGCGGATTGGCCATGGCGTGATCAAATGGCATATCGGCGCTGAAATCCGCCAAATCGGCGTGATTGACGTTGAGATCGGCCAAGCTATTGGCAGCGATATTTTCGCGCGCCAACGCGGCCAACTCGCTGTCTTGCTCAATGCCGATGCCGGAAATCCCGGCCACGCGGGCGGCGAGGCAGAGCAGCGCGGCGCCGCTGCCGGTGCCAGCCTCGAGCACGCGCTGCCCAGGCTTGGCTGGCACACTCGCTGCAAGCAACACGGGTTCAATGCCGCTGCGATGGCCGTGGCTGCGCTGGCGGTGGATAACTCTGCCGCCGAGCAATGTATCGATGGCCTCGCTCACACAATCTCCCCAGATTCACGCAATACCCGCAACGCCTGCAGTTCCTCGGAGTCTTCCACCGCGATTCGGCGCGGAAATGCGCCGATTCCGCCCTCAACGGCGCTGATATGCGCATCGAGCAAAATCGGGGTCACACCGCCGTCACGCAACAATGCGAGCAGAAAGCTGGTCTGCACCCGGCAATTGGACTGGAATACAATGCGCATCCGTGGTGAACCCTTGCTGCAACGGGTTGGCACTTGCCTTGACCCTTCTCAGACCCCGCCGATATGGTGCCGCGATGCGCTGTGTCTGCATACACCGCTTGGGAGAGTTTGTTTGGGCGTTCTGGCCAATTTGCCGCCATCGCCGCTGCCAGCCGAGGTGGCGGTTCGCGTGAGCCCTCCTGCAACCGGGGATGCGCTCAACAATTTGGTGCGTCTGGTCGCTGACGATCTGCAACTGTGCAACCGCACCATCGTGGCGCGGATGGAGAGCGATGTCGCACTCATCCCGCAACTTGCAGCCCATCTGGTGGCGGCGGGCGGCAAACGGATTCGCCCGCTGCTCACCCTCGCGGCGGCGCGGATGTGTGGCTATCAGGGCACGCGCCACGTGGACCTTGCCGCTTGTGTGGAGTTCATCCACACCGCGACGCTGCTGCATGACGATGTGGTGGATGAGAGCCAATTGCGCCGTGGCCTTGCGAGTGCAAATGCGGTGTTCGGCAACAAGGCCTCGGTGCTGGTGGGTGATTTTCTGTTCGCCCGTGCTTTTCAGTTGATGGTTTCAGACGGTTCGCTCGAAGTCCTCGCCATATTGTCCAAAGCCGCCGCGACGATTGCGGAGGGCGAGGTGCTGCAGCTTGTCACGCAGAACGATCTGGCCTCGGGCGAGGCGCAGTATCTGGATGTGATCAAGGGCAAAACCGCCGCTTTGTTCGCCGCCGCCTGCGAAGTGGGCGCGGTGGTGTCTGATCGCCCCAAGCCGGAACAGCAGGCGTTGGAGGCATATGGCGGCCTGCTTGGCATGGCGTTCCAATTGGTGGACGACGCGCTGGATTATGCCGCCGATCAGGCGACATTGGGCAAAACCGTGGGCGATGATTTCCGCGAGGGCAAAGTGACGTTGCCGGTGCTGCTCGCCTATGCCGCCGGCGATGAGGGCGAGCGCGCGTTTTGGCGTCGCACGATTGACGACAGCGATCAGACCGATGCGGAT
>CAIZGT010000545.1 GCA_903932545.1 uncultured Rhodospirillales bacterium | reverse complement strand
TGTTTTTCACAGGAGTTTAGGACTTGACCAAAATTGCACTGATCACTGGCATTTCAGGTCAAGACGGCTCGTATCTCACCGAATTGCTGCTCGCCAAAGGGTACGCGGTGCATGGGATTGTTCGCAGGTCCAGCAATTTCAACACCCAGCGCATCGACCACATTTATCACGACCCGCATGAAACCGGCCCGGCGCTGACGCTGCATTTTGGTGATATGGCTGACGGCACAGGGTTTCGGCGCATTCTGGAACTCGTAAGGCCGGATGAGATTTATCACCTCGCCGCGCAGAGCCATGTCCGGATTTCTTTTGATATGCCGGAATACACCGCCGATGTCGGTGCGCTCGGCACGCTTCGCCTGCTTGAAGCGGTACGCGACCACATG
Organism: uncultured Rhodospirillales bacterium; assembly: GCA_903932545.1. Lineage (GTDB taxonomy): Bacteria > Pseudomonadota > Alphaproteobacteria > Acetobacterales > Acetobacteraceae > CAIQQQ01. The sequence continues at coordinate 1,205 of CAIZGT010000545.1, read as the reverse complement.
ACGCAATCTGGTCGCAGCGTGCGGGTGTATATCGCCGGATCGTCGGAAATGTTCGGCGCAGCGCCGCCGCCGCAGAATGAGAGCACCGTTTTCCATCCGCGCAGCCCATATGCGGTGGCCAAGGTGGCAGCGCATTATTTCGCGATCAATTATCGCGAGTCGTATGGCCATTTCATCTGCAACGGCATTCTGTTCAACCACGAAAGCCCCAGGCGCGGCGAAACCTTCGTGACGCGCAAAATCACCCGCGCCGTGGGTCGGATTCGCGCGGGCAGCCAAAAGCGCCTCGCGCTCGGAAATCTGGACGCAAAGCGCGATTGGGGATTTGCCGGGGATTACGTCACAGCGATGTGGCTGATGCTCCAGCAAGATCAGCCTGATGACTATGTTGTGGCGATGGGCGAAATGCATTCGGTGCGTGATTTCCTCGATATGGCGTTCTCTGAGGCTGGGCTTCACTGGCAAGATCACGTCGATCTCGACCCACGCTATCTCCGTCCCGCCGAGGTGGATGCGCTGCAAGGCGACTCCTCCAAGGCGCGGGCGCAATTGGGATGGATGCCACGCGTGAGCTTTCCAGAACTGGTCAAGATGATGGTGCAACACGACATCAACCTCGCCGAGCGCGAAATGGCGTCGCGCAACTTCGCAGGAGCCTGAAGCGTATGGCGGCACTCCCCTATCTTTTGGCCGGCAAACGCATCTTCGTTGCCGGGCATCGCGGCATGGTGGGCAGCGCCTTGGTGCGGCGCTTGGCGCGAGAGGATTGCACGATCCTGACAGCCGGGCGCGACACGCTCGACCTGCGCCGACAGGCTGATACCGAGGCGTGGTTCGAGGCCAACAAGCCCGACACCGTGCTGCTCGCCGCCGCCAAGGTTGGCGGGATTATGGCCAATTCCACCCGCCCGGCAGAGTTTTTGTTCGACAATCTGATGATCGAGGCCAACGTGATCGAAGCCGCGCGGCGCGGCGGTGTGACCAAGCTGTTGTTCCTCGGCTCATCTTGCATCTACCCGCGCATGGCGCCGCAGCCGATCCCCGAATCCGCCTTGCTCACCGGCGCGTTAGAGCCAACCAACGAGGCTTATGCGATTGCCAAAATCGCCGGCCTCAAAATGTGCGCGGCCTACCGCACGCAGTATGGGCTCGACATGATCTCAGCCCAGCCCACCAATCTCTACGGCCCCGGCGACAACTATCAC
>CAIZGT010000544.1 GCA_903932545.1 uncultured Rhodospirillales bacterium | reverse complement strand
GTTGTACATCAACTCCTCCCGCGTTTCGGTCGCGAACTCAAAATTCGGGCCTTCGACGATGGCATCCACCGGGCAGGCTTCTTCACAGAGGCCGCAATAGATGCATTTCGTCATGTCGATATCGTAACGCGTGGTGCGGCGTGAGCCGTCATCACGCGGTTCGGCCTCAATGGTGATCGCCTGCGCTGGGCACACCGCTTCACACAGCTTGCACGCAATGCAGCGTTCCTCGCCGTTGGGATAGCGACGCAAAGCGTGCTCACCCTTAAAGCGCGGGCTGATCGGGCCTTTTTCATACGGATAGTTGATCGTCTTCTTTGGCTTGAAGAAGTATTTCAGCGTCAGCGCCATGCCACCAACCAGCTCGCTCAGCAGCAAGCCTCGCGCGGTGCGATCGATAAAAGCCATCGCTCAGGCTCCCTTGCAGTCGGAGAAGAAGGTCGGGTTACGCGACATGTGGCAGCCATCCCATCACCAGCAGCACGCCCGCCACCAGCACGAGATAAAACAGCGAGAATGGCAGGAAGACTTTCCAGCCCAAGCGCATCAACTGGTCGTAGCGGTAACGTGGAAAGGTGGCGCGGCTCCACAGGAAGAAGAACAGCACGAAGCAGACTTTGAGAATGAACCAGATCGGTCCGAACCATTCTGGCGTCGGCAGGTTGAACGGGGCCAGCCAACCGCCCAGAAACAGGATGGTTGTGATCGACGCCATCAGGATCATGTTGGTATATTCGCCGAGGAAGAACAGCGCGAAGCTCATCGAGGAGTATTCAACGAAGAAGCCTGCCACGATCTCTGATTCACCTTCCGGCAAATCAAACGGCGAGCGATTGGTTTCCGCCAATGTCGAGATGAAGAAGATCACGAACATCGGGAACAGCGGGATGGCGAACCAGATATGGCGTTGCGCCATCACCACATCATTAAGGTTTAGCGAACCAACGCAGAGCAGCACGGTCACGATCACGAAGCCCATCGAGACTTCATACGACACCATCTGTGCCGCCGACCGCAGCGCGCCCAAGAAAGCGTATTTCGAGTTCGACGCCCAACCGGCGATGATCACGCCGTAAACGCCGAGCGAGGAGATCGCAAACAGGTAGAGTACGCCCACATTGATGTTGGCGATCGCCCAACCATCATTCACCGGGATCACCGCCCAAGCCATCACCGCCAGCGAGAAGGTGAGCATTGGAGCGAGGATGAACAGGAACTTCGAAGAGCCGGACGGGATAATCGTCTCCTTCGTCAGCATCTTGATGGCGTCCGCGAACGGCTGGAACAGACCGAACGGGCCCACCACATTCGGGCCACGGCGCAACTGCATCGCGGCGAGCACTTTGCGCTCGGCATAGGTGAGATAGGCCATGCCGATCAGCACCGGCACCACAATCAGCAGCGCCTGAATGCCGGTGATAAGCAGGGTGGTGAGATCGGAGCCGATCAGCGGAACCAGGAGTGGGTCGATCAAATCATGCATCAGATTATTCCGCCGCCATCTGGGAGACCGGACGATGCGCTTCCGTGCAAGCTGCCATCGTGGCAGAGGCGCGGCTGATCGGGTCGGTCATGTAGTAATTCGCAATCGGCAGCACGAACGCTGCATGGCCCAGCGTGGCGATATCGCCCGCCGGCGCAGTGTGGTCCGTGCAGCCAAAGCGCGGCAGGTCGCCGATGGTGGCGAACACTGGGTTCACCGTCACAAGACGGGCACGCACAGCTTCTAGCGTGTCATATGGCAGCGGCTTGTCGATCATTGCGGAGAAGGCGCGGATGATCTTCCAATCCTCGCGGGCCTCACCCGGCGCGAACAACGCCAATTCGGTCCGCTGCACACGGCCTTCGGTGTTGACGTAGGTGGCTTCTTTCTCGGTGTAGGCGGCACCCGGCAGGATCACATCCGCCGCAGCCGCACCCTTGTCACCGTGATGCCCCTGATAGACCACGAAGGTGTTGGCACCGATCTTCGACGTGTCGAACTCATCAGCGCCGAGCAGCCACAGCACATCAACGCCACCGTTGAGCATTTGCGCCACAGTTTTGCCGGTGGCAAAGCCCAGGTCGAGCGCGCCCACGCGTGACGCCGCGGTGTGCAGCACGTTGAAGCCGTTCCAATCCGGCGTCAGCGCACGGCTCTTGACTGCGAGCTTCCATGCCGCCGCGAGAACCGCCGCGCCATTTTCGCCCGTGAGTGCGCCTTGGCCCACGATGATTACCGGCTTCTTGGCACCAGCCAGCGTCTGCGAGAATTCATGCGTATCGTCCAGCATCGCTGCCAGATCAGCCGCCGAGGTGCCGAGTGACTTCACTTTATAAGTGAGGTCCGCAACCGGCCCGATTGACGCAATCTTCAACCCACCCGCCAACACACGCTTGCGGATACGGGCGTTCACCAACGGCGCCTCGTGGCGCGGGTTGGTGCCGATCAGCAGGATAACGTCGGCTTCTTCAACGCCCGCAATCGAGGTGTTGAAGTTGTAGAATTCACGGCGCGACGGATCGAGAGCAGCGCCATCCTGGCGGCAGTCAACGTTGTTCGAGCCGAGCGAGGTGAGCAGGTCCTTCAGCGCGATCATGCTCTCGGCATCGGCCAGATCGCCAGCAATCGCGCCGATCTTGTCACCGGCGACGCCTGCCATCTTGTCGGCGATTGCGGCGAAGGCTTCCGGCCAAGTGGCTTTGGTGAGCTTGCCGTTCTTTTTCACCCAGGGCGTGTCTAGACGGCGGCGCTTCAGACCATCGAGGGCGAAGCGTGACTTATCAGCCAGCCATTCCTCGTTCACGTCTTCATTCAAGCGCGGCAGAATGCGCAGCACTTCCCCGCCACGGCTGTCGATGCGGATGGAGGCACCCACAGCGTCCAGAACGTCCACCGAGTCGGTTTTCTTCAGCTCCCAAGGGCGTGCGACG
>CAIZGT010000543.1 GCA_903932545.1 uncultured Rhodospirillales bacterium | reverse complement strand
TTGCCGCCGCTGGTGAGGCGGAACACTTTCGGCAGCGGCCATGCAGGGGTGAAGCTCTCCAATCGCGCCACAGCGCGCGGCGAGAGTGCGAGCATGCCATGTGCCGCCTCACCGCCCAGCACTTTCTGCCAGGACCACGTGACGACATCGAGCTTGGACCAGGGCAAAGCCATCGCGAAGGCGGCTGAAGTTGCATCACAAATCACCAAGCCGCTGCGATTGGCCGCGAGCATGTCGCCGCTTGGAATGCGCACACCCGACGTGGTGCCGTTCCAGGCCATCACCACGTCATGCGACGGGTTGATTTCACCCAACGCTGGGAGTTCGCCAAATGGGGCTTCCAGGATACGGGCATTGGGAAGCTTAAGCTGATCGACGACGTCTTTCGCCCACGTGGTGGAGAAGGTCTCGAATGAGAGGACATCCACCGGGCGTTGGCCGAGAAGCGACCACATCGCCATTTCCACAGCGCCGGTATCCGAGCCTGGCACCACAGCCAGCACCCAGTCATTTGGCATGCCGAGGATGGCCTTCGAGCGGTCGATCACTTCCGTGATTTTGGCTTTGGGGGCTGCGGCACGATGGCTGCGGCCGAGCATAGCGCCTTCAAGCGCCGACAGTGACCAACCCGGGCGTTTGCTACACGGGCCAGAGCCGAAATTTGCGTTGAGCGGACGAAGGGAAGGAGTTTGGTTGATGGCCATGCTGTTTGGTAAACAAGCGCAAGGCTTTCCTCAAGCCCACCTGCGCAAATCCCTGCCATCTCAGTTTTGCTGCAGATACGACCAAAACGACCGTTCACATTCGCGCAAATTAGAAATCCAAATTGCCGTAATGCTCTGGTGGCATCATGCCGCTGATGCGGTCGTTGAGCAGTGTTCGAAAGCTCGGGCGGGACTTCATGCGCGCATACCATTCCCGCGCTTCAGCATGCTGTTCCCAATCGATTTCACCCAGAAAATCCAGCACGGAGACATGCGCCGCCGCTGTAAGATCGGCCAGGGATAGCTTGTCCCCCGCCAAATAATTTCGTGCGCCAGCGAGCCAGCCAATATAGGCGAGGTGCTCGCGCAAATGCGCATAGCCTCGACGCAGCGCGCCGGCGTCGGGTTGGCCCTGGCCGGAGATGCGTTTGAGGTATTTCTCAATCACGAAATTCAGCGTCACCGCTGTGGCGAACGGGCCGTCAAACCACGCAACCAACCGGCGCGCCTCCACCCGCTCGGCGAGCGTGGAACCGAGCAGCGTGTCTTCGTCATAGGCTTCTTCAAGATATTCGCAGATTACACCCGAATCGGCGACGGCGAGGCCGCTGTCTTCCAGTAGCGTGGGCACTGTGCCCGCTGGGTTCAGCACCAGATATTCGGGTCGCCGTTCCCAGGTTTTTTCCGACCGCAATTCGACCGGAAGCTGCTTCTCACCCAGCACAAGCCGAACCTTGCGGCTGAACGGACAGAGCGGAAGATGATAGAGGAATCGCATGGCTGTTTATCGCATCGCAGGCAGTGATCGCCAAGAGGCGTTGCAGACGCAGCAATTTCATTAAACAACGGCTGTATAGAGATTGACTTTGTACGGCATCAGCGT
>CAIZGT010000542.1 GCA_903932545.1 uncultured Rhodospirillales bacterium | reverse complement strand
TGACTGCCACCTTGGCGGGAAATTTCATTGTGCGTCAATACGATAGCCAAATTTCATGGATTTGTTATTGACTGTCCGAATCGAGGTGCCTTCGTAACGCCACAATATCTTTCCAGGCGTCTTTTTTCGCGCCGATATTGCGCAGCAAATAGGCCGGATGCAGCATACAGAGCGCGGGAATCGGCTTTTCCAGGCCCGGGATCGCCACCTCGGCCCAGGTGCCGCGCAGGCGGGTGATACCGGTTTTGCTGCCCAAAACGGCTTGTGCCGCGATGCCGCCAATCAGGACCAGCCGCTTGGGTTTGACCAACGCGATATGGCGCAACAAGAACGGCAGGCAGATTTGGATTTCGCTTTCAGTCGGGTTGCGGTTGCCCGGCGGGCGCCATGGCACGAGGTTGGTGATCAGAAATTTGTCTCGGTCGAGCCCCACGCTCGCCAGCATCCGGTCGAGAAAGACACCAGAGGGGCCGACGAAGGGTTTGCCGATCCGATCCTCCTCTGCGCCCGGAGCTTCTCCGATCAGCATCAGCCCCGAATCGGGGTTGCCGTCGGCGAATACCATTTGTGTGGCGGTGGTGGAGAGCGCGCAGCCGTTGAAATTGCGCATCGCTTCGCGCAGGTCATCGAGGGTGGTGGCGGCCTGTGCCACATCCTGAGAGCGTGCGGATTGCGGTTTTGCGATCACAAACGGCGCGGCTGCGCGCGCGGGAACCGGCTCAGATACGCGGTGTGGCGTGACAATGGAGGGCGCGCGCGCGAGCATACGATCCACCGGAGTATCTTCCAGCGCCTCGTCAGCCCCCCATTCCAGTTGCAGCCGCAAGGCGGCAAGATCATCCATACACCATGGTCCTTCGGGCACAGACTTTGCGCAACCGGCGCGGTGCGACTAATGACAATTCGGGGGTCTGATCAAGGCACGCAGGAGCACAGAATGTCGGTTGATCGTGAGCAGATGGAATTTGATGTCGTCATCGTGGGGGCTGGCCCTTCCGGGTTGGCTGCGGCAATTCGGCTCAAACAAATTGCTCCAGATACAGCAATCTGTGTGGTGGAGAAGGGCGCTGAAATTGGCGCGCATATTCTGTCCGGCGTGGTGATTGAGCCACGCGCGCTTGATGAGCTGCTGCCAAACTGGCGCGAGATGGATCCGCCAAGTTTCACGCTGGCCGGGGAGGATAAATTCGCGTTCTTGACCCAAAACCGCAGCTTCACCCTGCCCACGCCGCCGCAGATGCACAATCATGGCAATCTGATTGGCTCGCTGGGCGATTTCTGTCGCTGGCTTGGGCAGCAGGCTGAGGCGATGGGGGTGGAGATTTATCCCGGTTTCGCCGCTGCCGAGTTTTTGGAAGAAGATGGCCGCGTGGTGGGCATTGCCACTGGTGATATGGGCGTGGAGCGCAGTGGGGCGCACGGGCCGAATTATCAGCCCGGCATGGAGTTGCGCGCCACTTATACTATTTTCGCCGAAGGGTGCCGGGGTAGCCTGACCAAGCAATTGTTTGAGCGCTTCAATCTGCGCGCCGAATGCGATCCGCAGACATTCGGGCTTGGCATCAAGGAATTGTGGGAAATTCCAGCCGCCAACCACAAGCCCGGCCTGATCATGCACTCCATCGGCTGGCCGGTGGACAGCCACACCTATGGCGGCTCATGGCTGTATCACTGGGGTAACAACCTGGTCTCCTACGGGTTCGTGCTCGGGTTGGATTATAAAAACCCGCATCTGTCACCGTTTGAGGAAATGCAGCGCCTGAAGCTGCATCCGGCGATGAAGCCGCATTTTGAGGGGGGCCGTCGCATTGCGTATGGCGCGCGAGCGCTGAACGAGGGCGGACTGCAATCGCTGCCCAAGCTCACCTTCCCTGGTGGTTGTTTGGTGGGTGATACGGCGGGGTTCCTCAACGTCGCCAAGATCAAAGGCACTCACACCGCGATGAAATCCGGCATGCTCGCCGCAGAAGCGGTGGCGGAGGAACTCGCCCGGCTCAGCGAGGGCGGCGGGTCGGTGGAGCCTGCGAGCTACACCGCAAAATTCCAACAGAGTTGGGTGGCCGACGAGTTGCACGCGGTGCGCAATATTCGCCCCGGATTTGCCAAATGGGGCTTGCTCGGCGGGCTGATCAACGCGGCGCTGGACACGTATGTGTTCAGGGGCCGCGCGCCGTGGACGCTGCGCCACAGCCATGGCGATCACGAGTCGCTGGCCAAGGCTGCTGACTCAAAGCCGATTGCCTATCCGAAGCCGGATGGTGTGATCACATTTGATCGATTGTCGTCGGTGTTCATCTCCAACACCAACCATGCAGAAGACCAGCCGATCCATCTGCGGCTGCGCAATCCTGCGGTGGCGATTGCGGTGAATTGGGCGGAATATCGCAGCCCGGAGACGCGCTACTGCCCGGCTGGGGTGTATGAAATTGTGGGGATTGAGGCGGGTGAGCCCGCGTTGCAGATCAATGCGCAGAATTGTGTGCATTGCAAAACCTGTGACATCAAAGACCCAACCCAGAACATTGACTGGACTTGCCCGGAAGGCGGCGGTGGGCCGGTCTATCCGGGCGGAATGTGACGAGCGCGCGGGCGAATTTGCCAGTATGTGCGGCTGGCCCCCTGGCGGTGCTGGCCAGTCCGCCCAACATCTCGCATGTTGGACAGCTAAGGTCGGGTTATTTCATGCCAATTTTCCTGCGTGCGCGCCGCGTGATGCTGTTCTGTCTGACCATGTTGTCGGCTTGTGCCATCGATATCGGCCAAGCCGCCGATGCCTCACGGCCCGAGCCGATCAACCCGAAGATATCGACGCCAGCCGGTGCCTATCTCGCGGGGCTGGCGGCGATCAGCGATGGGGATATGGCCACCGCCTCCAACGTGTTGTTGCAAGGCTTGGCAATGGACCCGAGCAACCCTGAACTGCAAGAGGCAGCGTTTCGCGCCACCTTGCAGGCAGGGCTGCCTGAAGCGGTGACGCTCGCGCGGCAGAACAGTGGCGGGGTGGCCGCGCAATTGTTGTTGGCCAACGCTGATGCCAAAGCTGGGCATTGGCCGGCGGCGGAGGGCCGTTTTTCTGGGCTGGTGCGGCAAGGTCCGATCCAGTTGTTGCAGCCAGTGCTGGTCGCCTGGGCGCAATTCGGTGACGGGCGCCAAGAGGCCGCGATGGCCACGCTGC
>CAIZGT010000541.1 GCA_903932545.1 uncultured Rhodospirillales bacterium | reverse complement strand
CGCTTCGCCACCTTGATCGCGCGGATTGGTCCGCGTGAAACCCGCGAAGATGATGGCCGCTCGCCCTACGCCAAGCTGGTGCGCGCGATTGCGCATCAACAGTTGAACGGGCGTGCAGCGGAGATAATCTTCGGGCGGTTCTTGGCGTTGTTTCCAGGCCACGACTTTCCACCGCCCGCGCTGATCCTCGGCCAACCCGATGAGGCGCTGCGCCATGTTGGCTTCAGCTTCGCCAAAATCGCCGCCATCCGCGATATCGCCACCAAAACGCAGGAGGGCGTGGTGCCCGAGCGCGCCGAGTTGGCAACGCTGAGCGATGACGCGGCAATCAGCCGTCTCGTCACCATTCGCGGCGTTGGGCGTTGGACGGTGGAAATGCTGCTGATGAACATGAACCGGCCCGATATTCTGCCGGTGGATGATTTCGGCGTGCGCGAGGGCTACAGGCTTCTGCACGGTCTGGACGCGCAGCCGAAACCCAAGGTTCTGGCGGAACTCGGCAAGGCTTGGGCACCCTATCGCTCAACCGCCGCATGGTATCTCTGGCGCGCGGCGGATGAGCATAAACGGGTCAAACCAGCGTCGTTAACAATTCCGGCAGTCGCTGTTTAAGCTGAAAGAACCCGCGCGTGGCATGCGGCCACAGCTTGCTGTCCCATTCACGACGGATCTGGATCACCGGCAGGCCGCGCAACAGATCGGCATTGCTGCCAATCGGCGCGTAAGGTGACACCACCGGCAGTGATTGCCGCGCCACCCAATCTGCCACCGCGTCCTGGGCCAGAATCACCCCGCGCCCCAGCCGCGCTTGCGTATCAGCGACAGCCCCAGCAGCGAACACCGCCTCTGACCCAATCAGCGCCACTTCGCGCGCGGGCGCGAAACCGGCGAAATCCAGATCATCATCATGCAACAACACCGCGAAATCCCCCTGCGGCATTGGCACAGCTTGCGGCAGAGCCACACGCGGATACGTCACCGGCTCCTCCAGCGGCTCCGGCGTTTCGTCCAACAGGCCACGCGGATCAAACCGGCCATTGGTGTAGCGCGCGATGTTCTCCGCCCGTGCGACGTAATGCTTGCCCTTGGTGTGCAGCCCCGCCACCCATCGCCATGACAACGTGTTGCTCGCCGGATCGCCGTCATGCAGATGGCGCAGGAAGAACGCCGCCCCCAGCGCCCAGGGCAGGCGTAGGGTGAAAATCCAGATCGAGGCGAACCACATCCGCGCGTGGTTGTGCAGCCAACCGGTTTGCACCAATTCGCGCGCCCAGGCGTCGAAGCAGTCTATCCCTGCTTCCCCCTCGCACGCCGCATGATAGACGCGGCGCAGACCACTCTGGGTGGCAATCTGGTTCTGGCCGTTTCGCAGTGCGTCCTGATATCCCAGCCAGATGCTCGGATGCTGTTCGAGATAGCCTTTGAAATAGCTGCGCCAAGCCACTTCCAGCACGAATTTCTCCGCCAAATCGCCATGCGCAAGCTGGGCGGCGCGCACCACCTCCGCCTCGGTCAGCAGCCGCCGTCGCAGATAGGGCGACAACATCGACACGTCTTGCACCGCGTCCGGCCCGTGATCGGTGTTGCGGCCGTTCGCGTAGACGCGGCCCATCTTGGGGGTGAAGCCCGCGAGACGAGCGAGCGCCGTCTCGCGATTGGGGGGGAATTCATGTGTCATGCACCCGATATGGGTCAGGACATGAAAGCGTCCACCAGCGAGACGAAACCATCGGGGTTATCAGCATGCACCCAATGCCCGGCATGCTTGAGCACGGCAAAGCGTGCGGCGGGGAAGAGTTCGCGGATAATCGGTCGGTGTTCGGGGCGAATGTAGTCCGACCTCTCACCGGCCACGAACACGGTGGGGCCGAGATACGCGCCTTCGTCCAAATTCGGCCAGCCCTCGATCAACGGCAACGCATTGGCAATTGCGTCCAGCCCGATGCGCCATGCCGGTTGCAGGCCAAAGCGAAGATTTTGCAACAAAAACGCGCGCACTGCTGGGATTTGGATCGTGGCCGCCAACGCCCGGTCGGCGGCGATGCGGGTGAGTTCGGCGGTCATTGGCACCGCGGCCATCGCCTGCGCATAGGCGCGAAACAGCGGCGGATAAATCGCGGGCGCTATATCGGCCACCATCAGCCGTGCCACCGCCCCCGGCGCTTCCAACGCCGCCGCCATTGCAACCTTGCCGCCCATCGAATGCCCCACCAGCGTGCAGGGCAGCGCATTGCGCGAGCGCAGCGTTTCCAGCACGTCCTCAGCCATCGCAGGGTAGGACATATATGGCGCATGCGGGCTGGTGCCGTGATTGCGCAGATCAAGCGCAATCACCCGATATCGTTCAGCCAGGCGCTTTTGCACCGAGCCGAAATTTGCCGCTGAGCCAAACAAGCCATGCAGAAAGCAAATGGAATGGCCTGAGCCAAGTTCAGTGCCGGAGAGAATCACCGATCAAGGCTCAGCATAATCTTGCCAATATGCGCGCTGCTCTCCATCAGCGCGTGCGCTTTCGCGACACCCTCAAACGCAAAGGTTTGATAAATCGGTGGCAAGCAGCGCCCCTGATCCAGAACCGGCCAGACTTTCGCGCGCAACTCAGCCGCGATCGCCGCTTTCTGGGCGGTGGAGCGGGCGCGCATGGTGGAGCCGGTGAAGGTCAAGCGCTTGAGCATGATCGGCATCAGATCAAACTCGGCAATTTTGGATCCTTGCAGGAAGGCGATCTGTACCATGCGCCCCTCTAGGGCGAGCGAACGGATGTTGCGTGGAAAATACGGTGCGCCGACCATGTCGAGGATCACATCAACACCGTGCTTGTCGGTGAGCGCGCGGATTTCCTCGGCAAAATCATGGGTGCGGTAGTTGATCGCAGCCGTTGCGCCATGCGCCAGACATGCGGCAACTTTTTCATCAGAGCCTGCGGTGGCGTAAGCCGTGGCCCCGAATTCGCGGGCGAGTAACAGCGCAGTCACGCCGATACCAGAGGTGCCGCCATGCACCAGAAAACTCTCACCCGCACGCAGCTTGCCCATCATGAACACATTCGCCCAGACGGTGAAAAACGTCTCGGGCAGCGAGGCGGCAGTGATCGCGTTCACGCCCTTGGGCCAGGGTAGGCATTGCGGTGCCGGAGCCGTGCAATATTCGGCATAGGCACCGCCATTGGCGAGTGCGGCCACGCGGGCGCCGATTTTCCAGGCGGTGACGCCCGCGCCGACATCCACCCCTTCGCCCGCGCATTCGAGGCCGAGGACAGGGTTGGCCCCCGGTGGTGGCGGATACAGGCCGGAGCGTTGCAGCACATCTGGGCGATTGATGCCGATCGCCTGCACCCGAATCAGCACTTCATCCACACGCGGCAGTGGCACCGGCGCAGTGGCGATGTGGAGCAGCTCTGGGCCGCCGTCGCTATAGGCGACATATCGCATCGTGGCGGGCGTGGTCATGCGGTGAGGTTCCTCGCTTCCTCATCGCATCAATCTTCCGACAGCGTGGCAGCGTCAAGCACCGTTCTGCGCTCGCCAGACCGCCCATGCGCAGGTTAGCTTCGCATCATGCAGATCGACCCCATCGAAGCCGCCCTGTTCCGCAACGCCATCGTGGCTCTGGCCGACGAGATGGCGCTCACCATCTACCGCACAGCTTATTCCGGCGTGCTCAAGAACATCATGGATTACTCCACCGCTATTTGTGACGGCCAGGGGCGGCTGGTGGCGCAAGGCCTCTCCTTGCCCGGCCATCTCGCCTCAATCCCGGTGGCGTTGCAGGCGTGCTTGCGGCATTTCGGCACCGACATCGCCGAGCACGACGTGCTGACGATGAACGACCCTTACGAGGGCGGCATGCATCTGCCGGACATTTTCGTCTTTCGTCCGTTCTTCGCCGAGGGCCGCGTGCTCGCCTGGGCAGCCACGGTCTGCCATCACACCGATGTCGGCGGGCGGGTTCCCGGCTCCAATGCGTCTGACAGCACAGAAATTTTTGCCGAGGGGCTGCGCATCCCGCCGTTAAAGCTGCATGAGCGCGGGGTGCCAAATGCCACCTTGCTGCGGATCATCGAGCGCAATGTGCGGCTGCCTGAGCGGGTGATGGGCGATTTGCGCTCTCAACTCGCCGCCGGAGAAATCGCCCTGCGCGGCTTGGCGGATCTGGCCGGGCGGCACGGCGTGGCCGAATTGGCGGCGCTGCTTGATGACACGATGGATTATTCCGAACGCCTCACCCGCCACGCGCTGCTCGAATTGCCCGATGGTGAGGCGACGTTTGTCGATTGGATCGATGATGACCAGATCGACGCCGATGTGCCGATCAAGCTGGTCTGCACCGTGCGCAAGACTGGCGATCGGATGGTGTTCGATTGGACCGGCTCGAACCCACAGGTGAAGGGCGCGATTAACAACACATGGAGCTACACCGCAGGTGCCAGCTACTGCGCCGCCAAATGCGTGATGTCGATCAACATGCCCAACAACGACGGCGTGTTCCGTGCCATTGAGGTGATCGCCCCCGCTGGCACCATTATGAACGCCCTGCCCCCGGCGGCGTGCGCCGCGCGCGGCCTCACCGGGTTCCGCGCCGCCGATTGCGCGTTTGGGGCATTGGCGCAGCTCTATCCGGATCGGGTGTTTGCGGCCTCTGATGGCGGCAACACCGGCATTACCATCGGCGGCACCAACGCGGATCGGCGACCGTTTATCTATGTTGATTTCATGTCCGGTGCCTGGGGCGGCAGGCCCACGCGCGACGGCTTGGATGGCAACACCAACATGTTTGCCAACATGGCCAGCTTCTCCATCGAGGCGATTGAGAGCGACAATCCGATTGAGGTGCTCGATTACGAAATGGTGCCCGATACCGGCGGCCCCGGCCTGTATCGCGGCGGGTTGTCACTGCAACGCACATGGCGCTTGCTCGCCGATGAAGCGATTTTGCAGGTGCGCGCGGATCGCCACACGCACCGGCCTTACGGACTGCAAGGCGGCGGCGAGGGCGCGGCATCGCGCAACATCCTCAATCCTGGCGCGGCGGATGAACACGAATTGCGCGCCAAGCTCACCATGCAACTGCGCAAGGGCGAGATTTATCGCCATCAACTCCCAGGTGCCGGCGGTTGGGGGGATCCGTTCACCCGCGATCTTGCTGCGGTGGCGGAGGATTTGAAGCTTGGCAAAATCACCGCTGCCGCCGCCACGCTCGACTACGGCGTGGTGATCCGTGACGGTGCCATCGATCAAGACGCATCGCGTGCGCTGAGGGCAGAAAGATGAAACTGCGCATCGGGGCCGATATCGGCGGCACCTTCACCGATATCGTGGCGATGGCCGACGATGGCACGGTGCATCGCCTCAAGCTGCCCTCCACCCCGCAAGATTACGCCCTGGGCGTGGCCGAGGGCGTGGCTGGAATTCTGCGCCAGACTGGCGGCGAGGCGGAAGATATCCTTCACGCCACCACCATCGGTTCCAACGCGATTTTGGAGCGCAAAACCGCCCGCACCGCACTCGTCACCACCCAGGGTTTCCGCGACGTGCTGGAAATCCGCGACCTGCGCATGCCGCGATTGTATGACATCAACTGGACCAAGCCCGACGTGCTGGTCCCGCGCGATTTGCGTCTAGAAGTGGTCGAAAAGCTGCGCCCGGATGGCAGCGTGATCAAACCGCTTGATCGCGCCTCGGTGGAGCGCGTGATTGCCACCTTGCGCGAAACCAGCGTGGAATCCGTGGCAATCTGCCTGCTGCATTCTTACGCCAACCCGGCGCATGAGCAGGCGCTGGCCAGCGCGATCCGTATCGCGTTGCCCGATATCACCGTCTGCATCAGCCACAATATCCTGCCAGAAGCAGGCGAGTATCCACGCTCGTCCACCACAGTGGTGAATGCCGCAATTCAGCCGGTGGTGCGCGCCTATCTCGGGCAGTTGCAGCGCCTGTTGCGCGAGCAAGGCATCGCCGCACCGTTGCAATTGATGCAATCCAACGGCGGCCTCACCTCGGCTGACAACGCGCGGCTGTATCCAGCCCGTATCGTCGAATCCGGCCCGGCTGCGGGCGTGGTCGGCGCGGCGGTGCTGGCGCGGCGTTTTGATGAGAAGCTTCTCGTCACCTTCGACATGGGCGGCACCACGGACAAGGCCGGGATGGTGGAGGACGGCCAAGTCTCGCGCGCCGAGCAGATGGAAGTCGGCGGCGGTGTGATCGCGGGCGCACGCCTGCTCGTCGGTGGCGGCACGTTGCTGAAACTGCCGACGATCGATCTGGCCGAGATCGGCGCGGGCGGCGGCTCGATTTGCAGGCTCGATCCGGCCGGCGCTCCCGTCGTGGGCCCACAATCGGCCGGCGCTGATCCGGGGCCGGTCTGCTACGGGCGCGGCGGCGTGTTACCCACCATCACCGATTGCAATCTGGTGCTCGGCTATCTCGACCCGGCAGGGCTCGCGGGCGGCAGCATGAAGCTCGATCATCAAGCGGCGTGGGATGCCATTGAGACGCATCTCGCCAAACCGCTTGGGCTCTCGGTGCCGGAAGCTGCGATGGGGATGCGGCGGATTGCGTCCTCCACCATGATGCGCGCCATCCGGGCCGTCTCGGTGGAGCGAGGCCGTGATGTGCGCGCCGCAACGATGATGGCGTTTGGCGGCAATGGATCGCTGTTCGCCGCGGCGATGGCAGCGGATTTGGGGATGCAGCGCATTCTGGTCCCACCAATGCCCGGCCTGTTCAGCGCATTCGGGCTGCTGCTCGCCGACACCGAACATCACCGCACACGCGCATGGCGGCGGCGGGTATCGCCGGATCTGGTGACGGAATTGCAAACCACACTCGACGCCATCGCCACCGAAGCCAACGCGCTGGTTGCCGCAGATGGCTACCCCGCCGCGCATTGCACTCTTAGGCTTCAGGCGATGCTGCGCTATGTCGGCCAGTCCAGTGAAATCGCGGTGCAACTCCCGCATCAGAACGCCGCGCAATTGTTGGCCGATCTCCCCGCCTTGTTCGCCGCCGAACACGCCAAGGTGTACGGCTTCGCCGCTGACCTTGGCGAGCCGATCGAGATCATCAGCCTCGGCGCGGTCGCCACCGGCCACCCCGCAACCCCGCGCCTGCCCGACAGCATGGCCCCAGCCGATGCGCCGCCCATGCCCTCACGACGCGCATGGTTCGAAGGCGTCGGATTCGTCGAAACCCGCGTGCTCAACCGCCGCGAACTCAATGACACACCGCTCCCCGGCCCGCTGATCATCCAGGAATACGACGCAACCGCCCTCATTCCACCCGACTGGACCGCTTCGCGTGACAGCTTCGGTTGCATCAGGGTGCTGCGCGATGGCAAAAGCGGCTGAGTTCGCGTAAGTGGAAAGTTATGTTCAGTCTCGTCTTCACCCGCCGCTATTCAATGGCACACCGCCTGATCTCCGGCGGCTCGACGAAGTGCGCCACGCCGCATGGTCACAATGAGTTTGTGACAGTTACACTACAGGCCGTCACGCCCAAGCCGTTGGATGGCCATGTCAACATGGTTGAGACTTTCGAGCGTGCAAAATCGACTTGGCATCGCTGGATCGACAATTGCGTGGACCATTGCCTGCAACTGTCTGACAGCGACGGGCTGCTCGATTGGTTCCGCGCCCATGAGCCCGAGCAATTGCAGCGCATCCTCATCACACCGGGCGATCCGACCACCGAAATGCTCGCCTGCTGCTTCATGGCAAAGCTTAACACCATCCTCGCGCATGAGGGCGGGCGGTTGGCATGTGTGCGCATCGAGATCGTCGAGACGCCCACCAACACGGTGACCTTTGAGGGCGATCCGCTCAGCGTGCTGCCGTTTGCACCGCCGGGCAGCGTGTGGTGGTTGCGGGCGGATGACTCGATCAATGATTTGCATCGTCAAAGCGTTGCGTTGACGCCCTGAGCCTGCGTGGCTTACGCTGTTGATCAATTGATCGCACAATAACGCGCAAGGCCACACCACCGTGGCGGGGGAACAGCGATGGCAGATATCGATCCGGTGGCCAGCGAAGGCACGGTCAAATACGGCATCCTCAAGACACTCGAAGACATCACGCCCGCCGTTCTCAAGGCGATGGCCCCTGCTGAGGATCCGCGCCTGCGCGAAGTGATGGAAGCCTTCGTGCGCCACGCCCATGCGTTTATCCGCGAAGTCCGCCCCACCGAGGAGGAATTCGAGCGCGGCTTGGAATTCCTCAACGGCATTGGCCAAACCACCACCGACAAATACAACGACGCAGTGCTGTTTTGTGACGTGTTCGGCATCTCCACGCTGGTGACGATGCTGGCCAACGGCATGGGCGGGCCGATGGAGCCTGCCACCGCCTTGCTCGGGCCGTTCTGGCGGCTTGGCCACCCTATCACCGAGCACGGCGCTTCCATCGTGCGCTGCGACACGCCTGGGCCGCAGCTTCACGCGAAAATCCGCGTCATCGACAACAGCGGCAAGCCGCTGCCGGGTGTCGATGTCGATGTCTGGCACGCCTCGTCCGTGGGCATGTATGACGTACAGGATGAGAACCAAATTGAGTTCAACCTGCGCGGCAAGTTCATCACAGACGAGAACGGCAGCTTCCATTTCCGCTCGATCAAGCCGGTCGGCTACCCGATCCCAACGCATGGCCCGTCTGGTGCGATCCTGGCCGCGCAAAAGCGCAAGCCGCAGCGCCCGGCGCATTTGCATTTCCTCGCCTTCAAAGAAGGCTACAAAACACTGGTCACCCAGATTTTCGTGGCGGACGATCCCGATATCGAGCGCGATGTGACGTTCGGCGTCACCCCGCAATTGATGGGCGACTACAAGCGCGAAACCGGCCCGGCCCCATGGCCGGATGTAACCGGTGAATGGTACAGCATCGACCATACGCTCGTGATGGTTCCAGGTGTCGCCACCCTCCCCACCCCTCCTATCGCCTGAAAGACCGCCCTTAAATGTCCACATCGCTGCAAGACAAAGTTGCCGTCATCATTGGCGGCGCTGGCGGAATTGGGGCGGCCACTGGGCG
>CAIZGT010000540.1 GCA_903932545.1 uncultured Rhodospirillales bacterium | reverse complement strand
TGGCCATCCGCTGCCACCGATCCGGCCAGCGCAAGCCGCGCACCGGGGAGTTCCGCTTCGAGCCGCCGCAGGGTAAATTTGCCGGGTTCCAATGCTGCATCCAGGCTCAGCGGCGCGAAATTCCGCCCGGCTGCCAGCATGCTGGCAATGCGCATTTGAACGTCAAAATCTACCCGCCCCAGTCGCGTCGGCAGCCCCACCAACGTGAGCCGGGGCAGGTCGTTGAGATGCACAATGTCGAGATCAAGCTTTGCCGCAACGCCCAACCTGACGCCGGGGCGCAGAGTGACGCTGCCTTGCGCGTGGGTGTCGTCGATCATCCCGTTAAGTTCGGTGAGGTTGACCACCGGCGGCGCGCCACCATCGATCACCACCGCCGCGCGCAAATCGGCTCGGCGGAGCATGTTGTCTGGCAACCCGGACAAATCTACCAGTCCAGACGCCACCGGCCATGCGAGTGTGCTGCGCAAATCCGGCGCATTTAGCGCGAGCCTGCCGTCAAAATGCAGCTCGCTGCCGCCATTTGCTGGGCGCAGCTGACCCGTGGCTTGCAGATGTGCCGTTCCCGGCAATGTGGCGGAGATTTCGCGCAGGGTGATCTGTTCCGGCCCGAATCCGATCGCGGCGTGCAGTTGACGCAGATTGGCACCCGCCAGCTTGGCGGCCTCGACCGACAAATCTAGGCTGGTGGGCGTCTTCAAGGTGTTCGGGTTCGCGTGCAACAGCACCGGCAGCCACGCATCAAGATCAAGCCGATTGCTGGTCAGCGCCAGCGCCAGAGCTGCGTCGTGATACTTCGCTGTGCCGCGGGCGGAGGTCTGGCCGATATCGAGCGCGATGTCGGTTGCGGCAATGTCGGTGCCGCTCAATTCAAGCATTGTTTCGAGTCGGAACGGCATCGCAGGGACCGAACTCGCAGGGACCAGCATCGCAGGGACCAGCGCGAGTGGCGATATGTCCGGGCCATGCAGCGCCAATGTGCCATGCATGGCGCCGCTGGCCGCCAACTGCCCGGTGAAGCCTGCCGCTATGCCGCGCGCTGCATCCTGGCCCTCAAACGCGAGCGTTAGCCCCGCCGCGCCATCCCCGCCCGGCGGGGTCAGATGTGCGTTGATGTGAAACGGCAGGCCAGCCGCCATCGTGGTGCCGTCCAGCGCCAGACCACCACTGTCGGGCAGCAGGCTGATCGCCGCATTGAGATGATGCAGCGCTGCGCCGCCGATCTGCACTTCGCCGTCTTCCACCCGTGCTGCAATCGCCTGCAGCCAGGATGGGACATGCAATTGTCCGGCGAGCGTGCCAAGCGGCCACGATGTGCGCAGGCTAAGCCCGCGCAGCACCACTTCCTGCGCGTCAACCCGCCCTGCCAGCAACGGCCAGAACGCCACGCGCAGCCGCAACTCACGCGCGCTGAGGTTCACGCCGTCCTGCAAGTCAGAGAGCGTGACATCATCGGCCACCAGCAATGGCTGTGGCAGCAACACCAGGCGCACCTCGCCCGTCAGTGTCAGGCTCTCGCCCAACTCGTCAGACACCAACGCCGCGATCTCGCCACGATAGCGGTTCCAATCCAGCGCTGGCGGCACCAGCCATGCAGCCGTCAGCAATGCCCAAAGCAGGACAGCAAAGCCGATCAGCAGGTTGCGGGGCAGTTGGCCGATCACGTCACCGTGCCGGTATCGGCTTCAGGCGGGCCATAGCCGCCACCGCCGGGTGTTTGGATCACGAAGGCGTCGCCCGGCTGCATCTCTGCCTGCGCAACACCGCCGAGCGTTTCGAGGCTGCCATCGGCCCGTTCAACGTATTGCTGCCCGGCCATGCCATCGCCCCCGCCCATCAGTCCGAAAGGTGCAACATTTCGGCGCGACGAAACCAGCACAGCGGTCATCGTCTCACGAAAGCGCAGCTTGCGGATTGAGCCGTCGCCTCCCTGGAACTGACCTTTCCCGCCGGAGCCGCGCCTGATGGCGAAGATTTCCTGGATCACGGGATAGCGCAATTCGAGAATTTCTGGATCGGTCATGCGGGTGTTGGTCATATGGGTTTGTATTGCGCTGGTGCCGTTGAAGCCGGGGCCAGCGCCGGTGCCGCCGCAGATGGTCTCGTAATATTGCAGGCGCGCGTTGCCAAATAAGAAATTGTTCATCGTCGCTTGGCTGCACGCCATCGCGCCGAGTGCTCCGAACAGCGCATTGCACGCTGCCTGACTGACCTCGGTATTGCCCGCCACCACCGCCGCCCCCGGCAGCGGTGAGAGCATGCTGCCGACTGGCACGATGATGTCGAGCGGTTTGAGGCAGCCATCGTTAAGGGGAATATCGTCGCCCACCAAGCAGCGGAACACATAGAGCACCACCGCATTCATCACCGCGCGCGGCGCGTTGAAATTGTCGCTGCGCTGGGGCGAGGTGCCGGTGAAGTCGATGCTGGCGGTGCGTGCGGCTTGGTTCACCCGCACAGCCACGCGGATATGTGAGCCATCATCCATCGCGTAGTCGAACGCGCCATTTTGCAGCCGGGTGAGCACTTGGCGGACATGTTCCTCAGCGTTGTCCATCACATGGCCCATATAGGCACGCACCATAGGCCAGCCATGTTGCGCCACCACGCGTGACAATTCGGCAACGCCTTTGGAATTGGCAGCCAACTGCGCCTTGATGTCGGCCACGTTCATGTCCGGATTGCGTGCCGGATACTTCGCCCCGCCCAGCAACGCGCGGAAGCCGTCTTCGTGGAACTTGCCCTGCTCGACCAGCAGGAAATTGTCGATCACCACCCCTTCATCTTCGATGGTGTGCGAGTGCGGCGGGGTGGAGCCGGGGGTGAGGCCACCGATATCCTCATGATGGCCGCGACTGCCGACGAAGAAGCGGATTTCGGTGCCGGTGGGGTCGAACACCGGGGTGATCACCGTCACATCGGGCAGATGGGTGCCGCCATTGGCTGGGTTGTTCAGTGCCACCGCATCACCGGGGCGCAAGCTGGCGCCGCGCGTGCGGATCACGGTGCGAACACTCTCTCCCATTGCGCCCAGATGCACCGGCACATGTGGCGCGTTGGCGACAAGTTGGCCCTGCGCGTCAAAAATCGCGCAGGAGAAGTCGAGCCGCTCCTTGATGTTCACGCTTTGTGAGGTGTTGGCCAGCACCGCGCCGGTTTGCTCGGCGACGTTCATGAACAAATTGTTGAACAATTCGAGCAGCACCGGATCGGGCCGCGCGTGGTCGGCATCGTCACGCGCATCCTCACGCGGGGTGATGCGTTTGAGGATCATGTGATCTTTGGAAGTCACCCGCGCCTGCCAGCCGGGTTCCACCACCGTGGTGGCGTTTGCCTCGCGGATCAACGCGGGGCCGGTGAGGCGATCGCCTGCGAGGAGTTCGGTGCGCTCGAACACCGGCGTGGCATGCGCTTGGCCGCCACTCCAGATTTCGACGGTATCAATCGGGGTGGCGCGGCCGGTGAGGCGCGGGGCCAGTTCGGTCTCACGCACTGCCTCGCCGGGAGATACCGCTTCGATCGACACCGCCTCCACCACCAACGCGCGCTCAGGCGTTGCAAAACCGAAGCGGTTGCGATGGGCTTCAGTGAATTCGGCGGTCATCTCAGCGATGCTGGCGAGCGGGATTTCCAGCGCCGCCTCGGTGCCGCGATAGCGCAGATGCAGCTTGCGGATAACATGCGCGCTGGCCGCATCCGCCCCCTGTTCACGCAAGCTGGACAGGGCTGCGGCGGACAGGCTGGTGACCAGGCTGTCGATCGGGCCGGTTGCGGCGTCGTTAAGCGGCAACTCCACTGCCTGCTCGCGCAGCACACGCTGATCGGCCAGCCCCATGCCATAGGCGCTGAGTACGCCGGCATAAGGGTGGATGAACACTGTCTCCATGCCCAGCGCATCCGCCACCAGACACGCATGCTGCCCGCCCGCGCCGCCGAAGCAGGCGAGCGCGAATTTGGTGGCGTCGTGGCCCTTCTGCACCGAGACCTGCTTGATCGCGTTGGCCATGTTGGCCACCGCAATGCGCAGAAAACCCTCGGCAATGTCGCGCTTGTCTTGCACGCGGCCAGTGCGCGCCGTCACATCTTGCGCCATCGCGGCGAAGGCGTGTTCCACCACCTCAGCATCCAGCCGCTCATCGCCGTTCGGGCCGAAGATTGCTGGGAAATGGCGGGGTTGGATTTTGCCGACGCAGATATTGGCGTCTGTCACCGTCAGCGGGCCGCCGCGTCGGTAGCCGGACGGGCCGGGATTGGCACCAGCTGAATCCGGTCCCACGCGCAGCCGCGCGCCGTCGAAATGCAGGATTGAGCCGCCGCCAGCCGCCACGGTGTTGATCGCCAGCATCGGCGCACGCATGCGCACGCCGGCCACTTGGGTTTCAAAGGCGCGCTCAAACGCCCCTGCATACAGCGCCACATCGGTGCTGGTGCCGCCCATGTCGAAGCCGATCACGTGATC
>CAIZGT010000539.1 GCA_903932545.1 uncultured Rhodospirillales bacterium | reverse complement strand
GCAAACAACAAAAGTGACCAGATCTAGAACCAGATCGTACTGCAAGTGCAGATTAGTCGGGCTCGGATAGACTCATAGTCTGACAAGTAGAGAGAACTATGGTGATGGTGCAGTTGTATTGCGGATTGTTACGGAGTTAATACGCATGAAACTGGAGACGAAAATAAGCTGTAACAACCGAAGTGATTGAATAATAAGGTGGGATGGTGGGATACATTGATGGTCAGGTATTCGGATAACTAACTTGGACACCGGCGGAAATCGAAAATCGAGGCCGCCAATACCGTCTCGGTCCAGAACAACCTACCCAACGCGGACGCCGGCACCAACAACGCCGGCACCCAGGAACAGCGCCAGGAAGAGACCACCAATTACGAGATAGCCAAAACTGTGCGCACCATCGTGCGCGATCAGCCCAAAGTGGCGCGCCTAAGTCTCGCAGTGATGGTGGATGGCGAGGCAGTGGCCGGGGCAGACGGCAAGACGGTATGGCAGGAACGCAAATCTGAGGAGATCGAGCGCATCACCCGTCTGGTGCGCAGTGCCGTCGGTTTCGATGAGAAGCGCGGCGACAAAGTGGAGGTGGTGTCGCTGCGCTTCGCCGCCGAGCCGGACGCTCCGGAGGCGGCTGCTGCGGCCGGGCTGCCGCTCGGGATCGAGAAATCCGATCTGATGCACCTTGCCCAACTCGCAGTGTTCGGCACGCTCGGGATTATCGCTCTGCTGCTGGTGCTACGCCCAATGGTCCGCCGCCTCACCCTCGCTCCACCGATGACTTCGCTGCCGGGAATGGAGGGCATATCGGAGGACAGCATGGCGATGATCGGTGGAGCATCGGGCGACATCGAGCAACTCGGCAGCAAGCCGATCCGCCAAGCGTTGCCCGGCCCAAACGGCCAATTCCCCGCACTTTCCGGGCCGAACAGCGCGATGTCGGCAGAGGACGAGAGCATGGTTAACGTCGCCAATGTGGAGGGCCAGTTGCGGGCCTCATCTATCCGTCGTCTTGCTGATCTGGTGGAAAAACACCCCGAAGAGAGCCTGTCGATCGTGCGCGCCTGGATGCAGCAGGAGCCCGCCTGATGCGCCGCATGGATGACGCACGGACGATGTCTGGCCCACAAAAGGCCGCTACGCTGATGCTTGCTTTGGGCGATGATCAATGCGCGCGGCTGTTTGGCATGATGCATGAGGATGAAATTCGTGAAGTTTCCTCAGCAATGGCCCAACTCGGCGCGGTGCGCTCGGATGTGGTGGAGCGGCTCTGCGTCGAATTCGCCGAAAGCCTCGGCGGCGCGGGCAATCTGGTCGGTAGCTTCGAAAATACCGAACGCCTGCTGCTCAAAACCCTGCCGCGCGAACGCGTCGCCCAAATCATGGAGGAAATCCGCGGCCCGGCCGGCCGAACGATGTGGGACAAGCTCGGCAACGTCAATGAGGCGGTCCTGGCGAATTATCTCAAGAACGAATACCCGCAAACTGTCGCTGTCGTACTCTCCAAAATCCGCCCGGACCACGCCGCCCGCGTGCTCGCTTTACTACCAGACAGCTTCGCGATGGAGGTGGTGATGCGGATGCTGCGCATGGAGAGCGTCCAAAAAGACGTGCTGGAGGGTGTGGAGCGCACATTGCGAGCCGAGTTCATGTCCAACCTCGCGCGCTCCGCACGGCGTGATGCTCATGAAATGATGGCTGAGATTTTCAACAATCTCGATCGCACCGCGGAAACCCGCTTCATCGCCGCACTCGAAGAACGCAATCGCGAAGCTGCGGAGAAGATCAAGTCGCTGATGTTCACCTTCGACGACCTAAGCCGCTTGGCAGGCCCATCGATTCAGGCGCTGCTGCGGGTGGTGGAGAAAGACAAACTGCCGCTCGCCCTCAAAGGGGCGTCAGAGAAGCTGCGTGATTTGTTCTTCGCCAATCTCTCTGACCGCGCCGGCAAAATGCTGCGCGACGACATCGAAGCGCTTGGTCCGGTCAAGCTGCGCGACGTGGATGAAGCACAGGCTGCCATTGTGGTGCTTGCCAAAGACCTCGCTTCGCAGGGCACGATTGAGATCGGCGAAGGCAAAGATGATGAGTTGGTATATTGAGCATGCACATTTTTCCCCCCGAGCCGCCGACGCCCCATGTCGGGATTCTATTTGCCGAAGACTTCGACGATTTGCACGCACTGTCGCGCGAACCGCAGCGCACAGAGGCGGAGCATTTTACCCCACTCATTACCGCAGAAGACGTCTCCAACGCGCGGTGTGATGGCTTTGAGGCAGGGCAGCGCGCTGCTCGCGCAGAAGCGGCGCAGCGCCTGCAAGACGCGGCGCGGTTAAGTTGTGACCGCCTCGTAGAATTGGCGCTGCGATTGGAAGCAAGCCGCGAGGCGCATCTGCGCGCCACCATCGACGCCGCCGCCAAGCTAATTTTCGCAGCCCTGCTCTCGGCACTTCCCAGCCTATCAGAGCGTCATGCCAGTCAGGAAATCCTGCATCTGGTGCGCAATACCATCACAGGCCTCAGCCCCGATGAGATAATGACGGTGGTGGTAGCACCCGATTGCCTAGCCCCGCTGCAAGAGGCGTTGGACACGGCCCCACGTGATATCGCCAAACGCATCAAGTTGGACAGCGACGATGCGATGGCCGCAGGCGATGCCCGCCTGACATGGCAAGGTGGAGCCGCCTCGCGCCAAGCAGCCCTCGCAGAGCAAGCCTTGGGCGATATCGCCGCGACGG
>CAIZGT010000538.1 GCA_903932545.1 uncultured Rhodospirillales bacterium | reverse complement strand
TGGGTGAAGCGTTTCCATGGGGAACGCTTGCGATTAATATTAGTGGCAGTTTTGTCATCGGCATCATCGCTGCCATCACCAGCGCCACCGGCCCTTATGCGGGCAATACCTCGCTGCGCTTGTTCATGATGGTGGGGATCTGTGGTGGCTTCACCACTTTTTCCTCTTTCAGCTTGCAAACCTTCACCTTGCTGCGCTCGGGGCAATGGCCCTGGGCCGTGGCATATGCGATGGCCTCGGTGCTGTTTTGTCTGGGCGGCACGGCGCTGGGGATGGCGCTGTTTACACGGTCTTAATCTAATCGCGCGATCATCGGCGTATGGTCTCACGCCGCTCTGTGCTGTTGCTTGCCGCCCTGCAAACGGCATCGGGGCCGATGCCTGCGGTGCTCGCGCGTGCTGTGCTGCTGCCAGGGCAATTGGATGCCCCCCAGCGTGATGCGCAGCTCTGTTGGGCGGATGGCGCGCGATTCTCTTGCCCACCCTTTCGCGCCCGCTTGCGCGCGGTTTTGCCGCTTCGGGCGGGCAATGTGGCGGCCGTCGGCTTTGCCTGTGACGGCGCACAATCGCTGCAGGATGTGGTGGCGCTGGTGGGCGAAGATGGTGGCTTGTTGGCGCTGGAGCGATTGACCTGGCGCGCTGCCGGAATTGGTCTTGCCACCAGGCTGGCAATGCTTCCGGATCGTGAGCATCTATCGCTCACCCGAGAAACCATCGCCACAAATCCACCCAGACGACTGGAGAGTTGGACCGATTATCTCCGCCTAACCTCGGCCGGTTTGGTGGATGCTCCGGCACGACCAGTCTCGGATGGCACGATGCAACAGGCGCTCGCCACGCAACGCGCAGCGGTAGCGGCGATGGCCAAGTGCTGCCTGCACAGTGTTCCCCCGGAAATGCTGGCCGCGTTGCGATCGGCGCCGTTCTAACAGTCGCCATCAATGGTCAATAACGTGTGGCTGAAGGCCGAGATGGTAGCCCTACGCCAGCGCCAGCTTCGCCACATTCGCCAAATATTGCGCCGCAAGCGGCAAAATATCGTCGTTGAAATCATACGCATCATTGTGCAAATCCGGCCCGTCTCCGTTGCCGATCCAGATATAGGCGCCGGGAATTTCCTCCAGCATCCAGCCGAAATCCTCACCGGTCATCGCGGGCGGCAAGTCGCGCCGTACCACCAAACCACTGATCTGTGCCGCCTCCACCGCAAGATCGGCCTCGGCGTGACGGTTGCTTGTCACACTCACCCCACGAATGATTTCAACGTCGATCTCGACCCCGATCATCGCAGCAACCCCTGCGGCCACGCGCCGTATGCCCGCCTCCAGAATGTCGCGCGTTTGCGGGCTATAGCTGCGGCAGGTGCCGCGCAGAGTAACCCGGCCAGGAATTTGATTGGGCGCGGCTCCGCCCTCAATCGTGCCCAGGCTGATCACCCCAGCTTCCAACGGATCAACATTGCGCGCGACGATGGATTGCAGGCCAACGATCAAATGCCCTGCTGCGAGCACTGGGTCGCGCGTCAGATGGGGCAGGGCCGCGTGCCCGGCCACACCGTTGATGGTGATGAGGATGCGCGCGCCAGCCGCCATCACCGGCCCGTGGTGGACAGCCACACTGCCCACCGCCAGCCCTGGCCAATTGTGGTAGGAGAAAATCCGCTCCATCGGAAACCGTGCGAACAGCCCATCGTCCAGCATCGCCCGCGCGCCACCTGCCCCCTCTTCGGCAGGTTGAAACACCAGATGCACCGTGCCGGTCCAATCCGCATCGCGCTGCAGCATGGCGGCAGCGCCGAGCAGCGAGACCGTATGACCGTCATGGCCGCAAGCATGCATCACGCCGGGATTTCGCGAGCTATGTGCCACGCCCGAGCGTTCAGGTATCGGCAGCGCGTCCATATCTGCGCGCAATCCCACACTGCGGTTTGAACTGCCTCGGCGCAGCGTGGCCACCACGCCATGACCGCCGATTCCCACCTCAAACGAGATCCCCATCTCATGCAGCCGCGCCTGCACGAATTCAGCCGTGCCGATTTCCTGGCGGGACAACTCAGGATGCGCATGCAGATGCCTGCGCCATGCGGTCAGCGTGTCAGCGAATTGCGTGCTCATCGGGAAACTCACCTCGCCAAACCGTCAGCGATCCTGACCTTAGAGGATGTATCCCACGAATTTATCATCGATTTCAAAAAATGCCGCGCTGCCACATTTCTTGCCGCAATGTCGCCATCACTCAATGCGAAACATCACGTGATCGCGAGGGTTCCTGGGCCATGAAGCACTGCTTCTTAGCCGGTTCCAGGAGGGCTTGCGGCACTTGGAGGTTTCCGTGACTCGTCTGCCGACATTCATCCGCCGTGAAAGTCCGTTTGGGGCCGATGTGACCGAGCTACGGCCCGGTTTCGCCGCCGCCACGATGAACCGACTTGTGGTGATCTCCAACCGCGTCCCGTTGCCGGATTCCGGCCCGCGGGCTGGCGGCTTGGCGGTGGCGCTGGATGGTTTGATGGAAAAGCGCGGCGGCATGTGGTTCGGCTGGTCCGGCAAAGTTTCGCCGGTGGCTGCCGAATCCGGCACGCAAGTGGCCCGTCATGGCGGCGTGGATTATGCCACCACCGATCTCACGCCGGAAGAACACGACCGCTATTACAACGGTTTCTCCAACGCCGTGCTGTGGCCGCTGCTGCATTCGATGCCGGATCTGATCCAGTATGATCGCACCGACGCCCAAATCTATCGCGACGTAAATGCGCGCATGGCGCGTGAAGTCCAGGCGCTGATCGGGCCGGATGATCTGGTTTGGGTGCACGACTATCATTTGCTCCCACTGCCGGCCGCTTTGCGCGCTTCGGGCGTTTCCAACCCAATCGGCTTCTTCCTGCACATCCCATTCTGCGCGCCAGACGTGCTGGAATCTGTGCCGGATATGGGCGACCTGATCGCCTCATTGTTGGCCGCCGACCTGATCGGCTTCCAAACCGAGACTGACATGGCGAATTTCGCCGCCTCCGCTGTGCAGTTTGCCAATGCGGTGCGCGCGCCGGGCAATGTGCTGCTGGTTGATGGCCGCCGCGTGATGCTGGGTGTGTTCCCGGTGGAGATCAACGCGCAGGATTTCGCCGCGATGGCTGAGGCCAATGCGCGCAAGCTGCCGGTGGTGCGGCTGCGTCAGAGCCTGCCAGGCCAGACCCTCATCTTGGGCCTGGATCGCCTCGACCCCACCAAGGGCTTGTTGCAGCGCATCTCTGGCCTGCGTCGCCTGCTAGAGACGCAGCCTGCCTGGAAGCGCCGTCTCACGCTGCTCCAGGTTGCAGCAATCTCGCGCAAGGAAGTCGGCTCGTATCGTGCGCTGAAGGCAGCTCTTGACCGGGAGTCGGGCAATCTCAACGCCGATTTCGGCGAGCCGGATTGGCTGCCGTTGCGGATGATCTCGCATGGCGTGGACCGTGCAACAGCGGCGGGCTTCATGCGCACCGCGCGCGTTGGTCTGGTCACACCGCTGCGCGACGGGATGAATTTGGTGGCGAAGGAATTCGTCGCCGCGCAGAATCCGCAAGACCCTGGCGTGCTGATCCTGTCTCGCTTTGCCGGTGCCGCCCAACAGCTTGACGCAGCCATTCTCGTCAACCCGCACGACACTGATGCGATGGCAGAGGCGATGGTGCAGGCGATGAACATGAAGCTCGGCGAGCGTGTCGAGCGTTGGCAATCGCTGTGGAACGCCATCGAATACCGCACGCCGACCGCCTGGGGCCGCTTGTTCCTCGCCTCACTGCTGCGTGGTGCGGTGCGTTCCAACCGTCTGGAGTTGGTGGGTGACGAGACTCAGGAATTTGCCAAGTTTGGGTGAGTGGGTTTCATCTGACCGAAAAATGCCCGTGATTGCTCATCGTTTATAAATAAAGAACCCCACCGCGATGCAGGCAGCATCGCAATGGGGTTCTTTGTTTCACGCACAAGGGTGCGTGTTGGCTTAAGCCTCTCTTTTGAGCACCGCACCGATCAACGCGGCGTAGTCAATCGACGGGGCAGCCGCGCCGGTGGCCGGAACTTGGCCGTCTGGCGTCGCCTGATCGACCGCATGCGGCAGAACCTGAGCCAGAATGGCGGCCACCTGAGCATGCGGCAGACCCAGCTTGTCGGCCATCGCGTTGAGCTGTTCCGGCGGAATGGCGGCGATGATGTGTTCGGCGGTAATCGGCAGGTTTGAGTCCGGGCCAAGCCAGGACTTCACCTGCGCGCCCAGGCCCGCATTTTCGAGCTGCGCCAGAACGCCACCCAAGCCGCCGCCGGTTGCACCTTCAGCCGTGCCGAGCAACTGCGTCATAATGCCGGGAAGGGCCGAAGCCACCGCGCTGGTCACCGCTGCGTTGCCCAGCAGGCTGCTCGCCATCTGTGAAAAAAAGCCGCTCATCGAACCACTCCCAAGTTAAATCTGCCAAGAAACTAAACGAGATCAACCTCGGTCGCCAGGGTATGGCGACGTAAATTGTCACGTCACCGAATTGTCGCAATTTGGACATTGCGAGAACTTAAAATGGGTCATTCTATCTCTCATCGAAAGCCAGTGGCAGAGTGTCTCTGGATTTTATCGGTCGGAGAAATAAAATGCGCCTTGCACAAATTGTTATGGCCACTGTGTTCAGCGCCGCCGTAGCGCTGCCAGTGATGGCTCAAACTGCCGCCACCCCAGCGCCCGCCGCCACGGCACCCGCTTCCCCGAAGCCAGCGGCGGCTCCTGCTGCAACACCAGCCCCCGCCGCCAAGACAGCCACTTCGTCCTCAAACGGAATGAAGAACGGGCACTACGAAAAATGCACCGAGAGCTCCGTCGTGGCTGATGCGGACAAGATGAGCATCAATACCGCTTCCTCTGCCGACCTCGACAAGCTCTACGGCATCGGCAAAGCGCGCGCGAAGAAAATCATCGACAACCGTCCCTTCGCCGCGCCGGAGGACGTGATGTCCAAGGCTGGCATCGGCAAGGCCGAGTTTGCTGACATCAAGTGCCACATCAAGCTCTGATCTGATCCGCAAAAATCGGTCACACAACAGCGGCCCGGTTGCGAAAGCAACCGGGCCGTTTGCGTCTGAGGCGTCCCGCGTTATCCTGCTTGCATCGGCGCGCCAGACGCTGCGGCAGGGAGAAACCACCTTGAAGATGAGCTATGTCAGCGGCCCGTCAAACGCCCCGCTTCGCGGCGAAACCATTGGTCAATGCCTGGATATGGCTGCCGCCGAACGCCCTGATGCGCTTGGCTTGGTCGTTCGCCAACAGGGTGTTCGCCTCACCTGGGGAGAGCTTGCCGCGCGGGTTGACCGCTTTGCCGCCGGGCTGCTCTCGCTTGGCCTCAAACCCGGTGATCGCGTTGGCATTTGGTCGCCCAACAACGCTGAATGGGTGATCACCCAACTCGCCACCGCCAAGGCGGGGCTGATTTTGGTAACGATCAACCCCGCATATCGCCTCACAGAACTAGAATACGCGCTGAACAAGGTGGAATGTGCGGCGCTGGTAACGGCGACGGCGTTCAAATCAAGCGACTATGGCGCCATGCTGGCCACGCTGATGCCAGAACTTACCACTGCCACACCCGGCGCAGTCCAAGCGGCAAGAGTGCCACATCTGCGCAGCATCATCCAGATCGGTGATGCCAGCATCCCCGCCGCGTTCAGCTTCGCTGCCATCGAAGCGCGCGCAACTCCAACGGATCGCGCGCAGTTGGTGAAGGTTGCGGCACTTTTGCAAAGTGATGATCCAATCAACATCCAGTTCACCTCTGGCACGACAGGCGCGCCGAAAGGCGCCACGCTGACCCACCACAACATCCTCAACAACGGCTATTTCATCGGCGAGACGATGGCCTATACCGATGCAGATCGGGTGTGCATTCCAGTGCCGCTATATCACTGCTTCGGCATGGTGATCGGGGTGATGGCGTGCCTCACGCATGGTGCTGCGATGGTGTTCCCCGGCGAGGGCTTCGACCCGCTCGCCACCTTGCAAACCGTTGCAGAGGAGCGTTGCACCTCGCTTTACGGCGTGCCGACGATGTTCATCGCCCAACTTGATCACCCTGATTTCGTCAGCTTCAACATGAGCAGCCTGCGCACCGGCGTCATGGCGGGTACCACCTGCCCGATTGAACTCATGAAACGCTGCATCGCCCAGATGAACCTGCGCGACCTCACCATCTGCTACGGCATGACCGAAACCAGCCCGGTGAGCTTCCAAACCACGCTAGATGATCCGCTCGAACGCCGTGTGACAACCGTGGGCCGCGTGCATCCACATATGGAGGCAAAGGTGATCGACGCCGAGGGCAGGGTGGTGCCCGCAGGCGTTACCGGCGAACTTTGCACACGCGGCTACGCCGTGATGCTCGGCTATTGGGCCGATGAGGCGCGCACCAAGGGCGCGATTGATCAAGCCGGTTGGATGCACACCGGCGACCTCGCCACACTTGACCCTGACGGCTACTGCGCCATCGTCGGTCGGATCAAGGATTTGGTGATCAGGGGCGGCGAGAACATCTATCCACGTGAGGTGGAGGAATATCTCTACCGCCACCCCGCCATTGCCGATGTGCAGGTGTTCGGCGTGCCGGATGCGCGATTCGGCGAGGAACTTTGCGCTTGGGTGAAGCTGCGCGCGGATACCTCGATCACCGAGGCGGACATCCGCGACTTCTGTCGCGATCAGATCGCGCATTACAAAATCCCGCGCTATGTCCGCTTTGTCGATGAATTTCCGATGACGGTGACGGGCAAGATGCAGAAATTCTTGATGCGTGAGGCGATGGAGCGAGAATTGGCGGGTAATCTCTGAACGCCATCCCCATCTCTCGTCCATGAGATTGGGAGTGTGTGCGATGCACGGCAGAATTTTGGCGGTCGTCTCTGGCTTGGCGTTGGCGGGGTGTTCGGTGGTTGGCATTCGCGCGGGAACTGAAGAGCCAGCATACGATGTGGTGGGGCAGCTGGGCGTGGTGGAAATCCGCCAATATGGCCCGCGCATCGCCGCCGAAGTGACTATCGCTGGCGACGAGGAAGCTGCGCGCAGCGCCGGGTTCCGCAGGGTTGCCGGATATATTTTCGGTGCGAATCAAACCAACGAGAAAGTGGCAATGACGGCCCCGGTGGCGCAATCCGCCTCCGAATCCATTGCCATGACTGCCCCAGTGGCGCAGGAGAAATCACCTGATGGATGGACCATTCGCTTCTTCATGCCCGCCCAATACACGATGGCCACACTGCCTAAGCCGAATGATGCGGGCGTAAAACTGCTCGAAGTGCCGGGCGAGACGATGGCCGTCCTCCGCTTCACCGGCCTGCATGGCCCGGCTGCCATCGCCGCACAGCGCGCCCAGTTGATTGCGGCATTGCAGAGTGGCCATTGGCAAATCACAGGTGCGCCGGTGGTGTGGTTCTACGATCCGCCTTGGACGTTGCCGTTCCTTCGGCGCAACGAGGTTGCGGTGCCGGTGACAAAATCCAACAGTGAATGACGTCGCCAGCCTGTCATCGAATTGGGATTGTTCTGACCCACATCCACGCAGCCCCCGACAGCCGATTGCCGCGATCATCGCCTTGGCCATCGGCCCGGTGCCACGACTGCAATCATGGGTCAGCGCATAAGGCGTCTTAACTGCCCAGCGCGTATCGGTGTCCGCTCCCGGCCGTTCCTGGGTGAGGATAGTTGCGATCGCCGCTTCCGTGCTGCCGACATTGGAGACATTCGGGCAATATTGCAGCCGCACCTAACAGAATTGCGGAG
>CAIZGT010000537.1 GCA_903932545.1 uncultured Rhodospirillales bacterium | reverse complement strand
GGGCAAATCCGATCACCTTCACCACGCCATAGCGCGCCATAAAAGCTGCCGCGAATGGGGCCGTAATGCCGAATAATGCCAAACGGAGGCTGAGTGGCCCGGCTATTTGGCTGGCTGTCCAGCCAAATTCGGATTTCAGCGGCAAGATCAGAACGCCAACCAATCCCATCACCGAGGCGGTGGACACCGAGATGAGGAATGTCAGCCCAACCATCACCCAGCCGTAATGGATTCCACGTCTTGCGAGATGTGCCGCCAATGTTTCAGCAAGCATAACTTTCCCCTCTCGCGCTATGCGCAAAGCCCCGGAATTGCACCCGCCTCAGAATTGCCCTGGACTGGTGATATAACAAGTGTGAGTTAGCAGATGTCCGTTATTCCGACGCACGCGGCGCGTCTTCCACACTTTGCGACTGTCATCACCCTCGACCCGATCTTCGGGCCAATCAGCCGAACCGTGGCCGAGTTGGCACCGGGTGTTGAGATCTTGGCGCAGTCTGGTGATGCTTTATGCTTCCGCCGAATAGAGGCGCTCACCAGCGTTGCTGCCCCTGCCACAATCTCCCGGATAGATCGCGGCGCACTGGCGGATACCTCACCCAATGCTGCCATCTTGTTGGATGCGCAGCAGTCGTTCGGCCTGCCTTATGCCTGCTCACCACTCGCCTCACAGCATGTCAACGCGGCGGGCAAGCCCGCGGACAGGCTTGAGGCTGTTGATACTGAGTGGTTGTTGGTGCGCGTGGCCGACGCTGAGCGATTGATCGTTAGCGAGATGTCGATATCCACTGGTCCGATGTCTCGCCGTCCCTGCCGGTCAATGTCCGAATCAATTCGCTCCTTCGTCGGCAATCAAGAACTGCCGCTTGAACGGCTTGATGCGTTTGAAACGGGTGCGGTGCTGCATTTTGCGCTGCCTGCACGAACAACAACCGTTCAGTTGGTGACGCCGGTCGGCTCAACTGGCGGGGATTTTCGTCGTTTGGGAGTGGCAGTCACTGGCTTGGCGATAGACGATGAGGTTATCGCACTGCAAAGCCCAACCCTTGTCAGAGGGTTTTACCCCCTAGAGCAGCGCGACCATGCTTCTTGGCGTTGGACTGACGGGGACGCTCTTCTCCTGCTGTCGCCGAAGCACGCGTCTCGGAGCTTGGCGCTTGCGATCACCAACTGGCACTTGGCAGAGCAAGACTAGGACAGATGAATAAAATTTCAGCGGCGTTGGTCCTGATATTGGGTCAACGCCGCATTCCGTTATTTGATCACGATATCGATTCGCGGATTCAGCGCGACGCCATTGAACGTGAAGGTTGATCCGTTCGCCGTCACCGTCGTGACCGCGCTGGACCCGCTGCCGACAACCGAACTCGTATAGGTTGGCGTGTAAAGCACCAGCTTATCGACGCCAGCCGTAAAGTCATTCACCACAACCGACTCATTCGCCGCCGAGCCAACCACCGAGTTGCTACCACTGCCAGCGTTAATATGCATGTTGATCAACGTCGTTGCGTTTGCGCCCGGCGCGGTTGCATAGAACGCCACGCCGCCCAGCGATCCCGCGCTTTGTAGCGTTTCGCTCCCAATCCCACCAAACACCTGATCCTGTTGGCCGTTGGAAGTGATTACGTCGCCTGCGCCGCCGCCAATCATCGTTGTGCTGCCAACGGTATCGGAGGCCATCACGTTCCCACCCGCGGAGCCGCCCTGGAAATAGCCGTTGCCGTTGATCACCGTGAGGGTTCCAGTGAACGATGGCCCGCCGCCAAACACGGACACTGTTTCCGTGCTCCCAGGGGCACCAATCACAGTCGCATTATGTGCGCCTGGATCGATGAAGGCCGAGGCCAGCGAGGCTGATTCATACACAATGCCAGCGCCCGCGGTGGAACTGCCGGTGATAGTGTCGCTGGACGAAGATGTTCCAACAACCGTCACTGCATTTCCCGCCACAACAGTCGAATTCACAGTGATCGTGTTAAAACCGTCGCCAGCAAAAAGACCGTTCTTTGATGTCGCCATAAACGTAATATTGTTCGTACCGCCACCGGCCACGATCGTGTCTGCGGTATTGTAGTCGTAGAATGTCAGCCCACCGATACCGGAGTAAATCGTTTCGTTGTCTGGGCCGCCAGTATTGGATATTGTTGTCGGCTGTGTGTTTT
>CAIZGT010000536.1 GCA_903932545.1 uncultured Rhodospirillales bacterium | reverse complement strand
TGGGTGAGAAGGGCGTGAAGGCGCTCGACGATCTGGCTGATTTGGCGTCGGACGAGTTGATCGAGATTGTTGGTGACACCAACATGGATGAAGAGACCGCCAATATCGTGATTATGGCGGCACGTTCGCATTGGTTTGATGGCGAGGCGCCGGAATCTGAAGCGGCTGAGTCGGGGGAGGCTGATCACGCCTGAAGACCCCGCCCTGGTTGAGCCGATATCGCCCCCTATTGCTGGGGACGATATCGCTGATGACGAGCCGGAGACTGGCCCGATGCGTCGCTGCGCGATATCGCGTGAGCGGATGGCAAAGGAGCAGATGATCCGATTCGTGATCAGCCCGGATCGGCTGGTGGTCCCTGACCTCGCTGCACGCCTGCCCGGCAGGGGAATCTGGTTGAGTGCACGGTGGGATGTGTTACAAGCCGCTACCCAGCGGGGCGTGTTTGCGAAAGCAGCGCGTGGCCCTGTGCATGTGCCCCCCGATCTCCTCTCCGTTCTACAGGCATCGCTTGTGCGACGGATCGGTGAACTTCTCGGTCTTGCCCGTCGCGCCGGGCAGGCGGTGTGCGGCTTTCAGAAGGCGCGTGAGATTTTGGTCGCAGGCCGCGCTGGCTTGGTGATTGAGGCACAGGATGGCAGCCCCGATGAAATCGCACGATTTCTTGGCGGGCATGCCGCCCATATACCGGTTGTGCAACCACTCAGTGGTGCGGAACTCGGATCGATATTCGGTCGCGACCATGTGGTTCATGTGGTGGTGACCAAGGGCCAATTGGCCGCAAAGCTGACGGATGAGGCCGCCCGATGGGCTGGCCTTACCACGGAAACCGCCCCGCTCGCGCTTCGCGCCCGACCGGGTCGGGACAAAAGACCCTCGGGTGATCCGGGGACTCAGGAGCATCCGGCACCGTCGGATGCGAAGAACGTGACGAGACAGGCGGGTAGATGAGCGACGGCAACGATCAAGATGCGGCCAAGGGCCGACTTTCACTCCGGCCAGCGAGCCGCGCGGAAGTTGGGCGGACCGTGGATGCCGGCTCGGTTCGGCAAAGCTTTAGCCATGGCCGATCCAAAGTTGTGCAGGTTGAAGTGCGCAAAACCCGCACGCCGGTGCCTGGCGCGGTGCGCCCGGTGGCACCTCCTGCGGTAGCAGCGCCAGCGCCGGTTGCGCAAACTGCGCCGCCCCCAGCCGCAGCGCCGGTGGTTGCAGCGGTTGCCGCCGTTGCGGCACCGCAAGCGCCGGTGGCTGAAGTAGCAAAAGTGGTAACCGCGCCGCCTGCCGCCGCTGTCGCAGCCCCTGCGATTCCGCCGCGCACCACAGTAGCACCGCCGACGCCGCGCCCGCAGAGTGGCAACACTCGCCCCGGTGCACCGGGTGGCCGCGCGCTGACCGCAGCCGAATTGGCGATCCGCCAGCGCGTGCTGGCCGAGCAGGCGCGCGAGAATGCGCGCCGTGAGGCTGAGCGTCGCGAGCAGGAAAAGATTTCGATTCTCTCCGCTGCTGAAGAGGCCCGCAAGGCTGCTGAGGCTGCCGTGAAGGCGGCTGAGGATGAGGCGCGTCGGGCTGTGGAAGATGCGGCGCGTAAGGCTGCCGAGGAAGAGGCGCGGCGCAATGCTCCGCCAGAGCCTGTGGCACCGCCAGTGGTGGAAGCCCGCCCGGCACCGAGCAACCAAACCATCGCCCCGCCGCCGCGCGCCGCCAATGCCCCGGCGCCGACTGCCGCCGCCGCGCAGCAGCGCCAAGCCGCGCCGCAGGCAGCACCCCCCAATCAGACCGCGCGCCCAGGTGCGCCGCGCCCGGCTGGCACCGCGGCCGCAACGGCAGCGGAAACGCTGCGTCTGCGTCCGGCTGCGGAAGAAGATGATGGCCGTCGCCGTCCTGGCATGCCGGGTCTGCCCGCCCGCAAGGCCGCGCCGACGCCTGCCAAGAAGGCTGGTGATCAAGGTCGCCGTCCGGGCCGTATCGACGTGCAGGCCGCCATTGAAGGCGAAGATGATCGCGTTCGCAGCCTCGCCTCGGTGCGCAGGCAGCGTGAGCGCGAGCGTCGTCAGGCCGATTTGGATCGTCTGCGCGCCGATCAGGTGAAGGTTGTGCGCGAAGTTGTGCTGCCGGATGCGATCACCGTGCAGGAACTGGCCAACCGTATGGCCGCGCGCGCATCGGACGTGATCAAGGCGCTGATGAAGATGGGCGTGATGTCCACCATCACCCAATCACTCGATGCCGACACCGCCGAGCTGGTGGTGCAGGAATTCGGCCACAAGGTGAAGCGCGTCTCGGAAGATGACGTGGAAGTGGGCCTGGATGGTGTGGTGGATATCGACACCGATCTGGAGACCCGTCCGCCGGTTGTGACCATCATGGGCCATGTCGATCACGGCAAAACCTCGCTGCTCGACGCGCTGCGCCGTGCGGACGTGGCGGCTGGTGAAGCCGGTGGTATCACCCAGCATATCGGTGCCTATCAGGTGACGATGCCTGCGGGCGAGAAGATCACCTTCATCGACACGCCCGGCCACGAAGCCTTCACCGCCATGCGCTCACGCGGCGCATCGGTGACGGATATTGTGATCTTGGTGGTGGCGGCCGATGACGGCGTGATGCCGCAGACGATTGAGGCCATCAAGCACGCCAAGGCGGCTGATGTTCCGATCATCGTGGCGATCAACAAAATCGATAAGCCAGAAGCCAATCTGCAGAAAGTGCGCGAAGAGCTCCTCAGCTACGAAATCGTGGTGGAAGATCTCGGCGGCGACACGATGGATGTGGCGGTGTCGGCCAAGAACAAGCTCGGCCTGGACAAGCTCGCCGAAGCCATTCTGCTGCAAGCCGAAGTGCTCGACCTGAAGGCCAATCCGCGTCGTGCGGCTGAAGGCACTGTGATTGAGAGCCGTCTGGATCGTGGCCGTGGGCCAGTGGCGACGGTTCTGGTTCAGAAGGGCACGCTGAAGCAGGGCGATATCGTGGTGGCCGGGGCCGAGTTTGGCCGCGTGCGTGCGATGCTCGACGACAAGGGCCGTCAGATGAAAGAGGCTGGCCCGTCCACGCCGCTGGAAATTCTGGGCTTGGCCGGTGTGCCATCTGCTGGTGAGCCGTTCGTTGTGGTGGAAAACGAAAGCCGCGCGCGCGAGATCAGCGAGCTGCGTCAACGTCGTATCCGCGACAAAAATGCAGGTGTGATGACCGCTGCTCGCGGCACGCTCGACGAGATGCTCGCCCGCATTCAGGCTGGCGTGCAGAAAGAAGTGGCGGTGCTGATCAAGGCGGACGTGCAGGGCAGCTCGGAGGCGCTTCAGGCCACCGTGCTCAAGCTGGCACATGAAGAAGTGCGCGTTCGCGTGATCAACTCCACTGTGGGGCAGATCACCGAGAGCGACATTCAGCTTGCCAAGGCTTCTAACGCGGTGATTATCGCGTTCAACGTGCGTGCGACCACGCAGGCGCGTGACATGGCGACGCGGGATGGCGTGGATATTCGCTACTACTCGATTATCTACGATGTGGCCGATGACGTGGAGCAACTGGTTCGCGGCAAGGTTGCCCCGAAGGCGCGCGAAAAGTTCCTTGGTTATGCCGAAATTCGTATGGTGTTCGACATCACCAAAACCGGCAAGGTTGCGGGTTGTATGGTCACC
>CAIZGT010000535.1 GCA_903932545.1 uncultured Rhodospirillales bacterium | reverse complement strand
TCATTACGTGTTCCCCGGCGGGCTGGATGACGCCATCGATATCGAGATTGCGGCGGCTCAGCGGCTCGGCATTCGGCTGACGGCCACGCGTGGATCGATGAACCGCTCGAAGAAGGATGGCGGGCTGCCGCCGGATGAGGTGGTGCAAGATCAGGATACTATCCTGGCGGATAGCGAGCGCCTGATTGGGCGGTATAACGATAAATCGCCCGCCGCGATGACGCGGATTGCACTCGCGCCATGCTCACCGTTCAGCGTGACCACGCCGTTGATGAAAGAGACCGCA
Organism: uncultured Rhodospirillales bacterium; assembly: GCA_903932545.1. Classification (GTDB taxonomy): domain Bacteria; phylum Pseudomonadota; class Alphaproteobacteria; order Acetobacterales; family Acetobacteraceae; genus CAIQQQ01. Next base: position 3,067 of record CAIZGT010000535.1, on the reverse strand, counting down.
GTTTTGGCGGAGAAGGCGGGGGTGCGATTGCACACGCATCTCGCGGAAACCGCCGATGAAGATGCTTATTGCCAGGAGACGCTGGGCTGTCGGCCTCTGGATTATCTGGAGGATTGCGGCTGGTTGCATCAGAACACATGGCTCGCGCATGGCATTCACTTCAAGCCGGACGAGATCAAACGCCTTGCCAAAGCTGGCACGGCGGTGGCGCATTGCCCGTGTAGCAACCAAATCCTCGCCAGCGGTCATTGCCCGGTGTGCGACATGGAAGATGCGGGGATGAAGATCGGGCTGGGGGTGGATGGCTCAGCCTCTAACAATGGCTCGAATTTGATGCAGGAAGTGCGCGCGGCGTTTCTGTTGCAGCGCCATCGCTATGGGGTGGAGCGGGTGAGCCATAAGGACGCGTTGCGTTGGGCGACGGAGGGCTCGGCGGCGTGTTTGGGGCGGCCGGAGTTGGGGCGGATTGCGGTGGGCATGCAGGCGGATATGGCGTTCTTCAAGCTTGACGAACTGCGTTTTGCGGGTGCGCTTGATCCGCTGGCGGCTTTGGTGGTGTGCGGGGCGGATCATGCGGATCGGGTGATGGTGGGCGGGCGTTGGGTGGTGCAAGATGGTGCCATTCCGGGGCTGGATTTGGCCGCGTTGATCCAACGGCAAAACCGCGCCGCGATGATGTTGCACAATTCGTAGGGATACGCTGATGGCCGATTATCAAACCGTGATCTCCGGCGGCACTGTCGTCACCGGCTCTGACGTGGCGCGCGCCGATATCGGCATCAACAACGGCATCATTGCGGCGATTGGGCTCAACCTGAAGGGTGAGAGCTATATCGATGCCGATGGGCTGGTGGTGTTGCCGGGGGGCGTCGACTCACACTGCCATATCGAGCAGCTCAATGATCGCGGCGGCTCGGATGAGGAGACGTGGACGACGGGTTCGCGGTCGGCGCTGGCGGGTGGCACCACAAGTTGCATCACGTTTGCCGCGCAGTTCAAAGGCCAGGGCATTCTGGGCACGATGGCCGAATATCGCCGGCGCGCTTCGAAGGCGATGGTGGATTATTCGTTCCATCAGATTATCTCGGATGCCTCAGACGAGGTGATGTTTCGCGAAGTGCCGCAGATTGTGGCGCAGGGCGTGCGGTCGCTGAAGGTGTTTCTCACCTATGAGAACTCGTATCTCGACGATCACCATTTCATCCGGGTGCTGGCCGCAGCCCGCCGCAACGGATGTTTGGTGACGGTGCATTGCGAGAATTACGAGGCGATCAACTGGCGCACCCGCGCGCTGCTGGCGGCGGGGATGACGGAGCCAAAATATCACGCATGGTCGCGCCCGGTGATGATTGAGCGGGAGGCGACGCACCGCGCCATCGCGTTGGCGGAAATGGTGGATGTGCCGATTCAGGTGTTTCACGTCTCCTGCGCCGAAGTGGCAGAGGAAGTGGCGCGGGCGCAGCATCGCGGGCTGAAAGTGTGGGGCGAGACGTGCCCGCAATACCTCACCCGCACCGCTTCGGATATGGATCGCCCCGGCTTTGAGGGGGCCAAATTCATGTGCAGCCCGGCCCCGCGTGATGAAGCGGCGCATGCGGGCCAGTGGGAGATGATCCGGCGTGGGACGCTGGATGTGGTGTCATCGGACCACTCAGGCTGGAGTTATGACAGCGTGGCGGGCAAGCGCGCTGGCGGGCCGGATGCGTCGTTCCGCGATATTCCGAACGGCATGCCGGGCTTGGGTTCGCGGATGGCGGTGCTGTTCAGTGAGGGTGTATCGAAGGGGCGGATCGATCTGTGCCAATTCGCGCGGCTGACCGCGACCAACCCGGCAAAGCTGTTCGGCCTGACCCAGAAGGGCAGCCTCGCGCCGGGCAAGGATGCGGATATTGTGCTGTTCGATCCGGCGAAGAAAGTGACGATCACCAACGCGCTGATGCAGCACATCATCGACTATACGCCGTTTGAGGGCATGGACGTAACTGGCTGGCCGGTGCTGACGATGCGGCGTGGTGAGGTGGCGATGAAGGATGGGGTGGTGCTGGCACAACCGGGATCGGGGCAGTTCTTGGCGCGTGGACCTTATGACATGATCAAGCCGCTGGGGCGTTTGCCGGATGGGTTTGATGCGAGTGCGTTTGAGGTGTGATCACACCAAATTCGTCACACCGAGCGCAGCGTGGGTATCCATCGCGGTGGGTTGCCGCGCTACGCTCGCAATGACGGGTTAGGGTTGGTTGATCACACTCACATGCGCCGCCACCACGCGCCAACCTTCGGGCATCCGCGCCCAGGTTTGCATCTGGCGGCCGACTTTGCCGGGTGCTGTCTCGCGATAGAACAGCGTGCTGGCGGTGGCGAAGTCGGTGCCGAAGGTGGTGATCACCGTGCGATCGGTGGTGCGCTCCAGCCCAACCGGTGAGCGCGCCGCCCGGAAGGCACCAATTTCTTCGTAGCCATAGAGATTTTCGCCGCCGCCATAGCGCAGCGTGTGGGGCGAGTTCCAGAACAGGGCTTGGAGCGCATCCGCGTCATTGGCCATCAGCGCCACTTCATAGGCGGCAAACGCTGCCTCAACTTCGGCTTTGACAGACGGAATGTTGATCTCCATGCGCGGCTCCTCAAGCGTGCACGGCCCCCATTGGCCGCATGCCGAGATCGTGCATCAGCGCCTGATCATCGTCCATGCCGGGCAGCGGGGTGGTGAGCAATTTGCCGCCGACGAACATCGAATTCGCCCCGGCCATGAAGCACAGCGTTTGCAATTCGCGGCTCATGCCCTCACGCCCAGCGGAGAGGCGGACCATCGCTTGTGGGCAGACGATGCGGGCGGTGGCGATGGTGCGGACGAATTCAAGATTGTCGATGGGCGCGGAATGGCCCAGCGGCGTGCCGGGGATTGGCACCAGCGCGTTGATCGGCAGGCTTTCGGGATGTGCGTCCATATTCGCCAAGGCGAGCAGCAACCCGGCGCGGGCGGCGCGGGTTTCGCCCATGCCGACGATGCCGCCGGAACACACTTTCATGCCGGTGGCGCGCACTTGGGCGATGGTGTCCTGCCGCTCCT
>CAIZGT010000534.1 GCA_903932545.1 uncultured Rhodospirillales bacterium | reverse complement strand
GGGGTGATGGGATTTGTGGTGAAGTGGTCCCCGCTTCTCATCATTGCCCTGGCCTGGGAAGCCGCGCCGCGTTCGGGCCTGATCAACCCGGCCTCGCTGCCGCCGCTCTCTGTTGTGCTCGCCTCACTGATCGGGCTGGCGCAATCCGGTGACCTGTTGGCGAACGCAATCCCGTCGATGATGCGTTTGATCGCGGGCCTTGGCTTGGCGATCCTGATCGGTATCCCGCTGGGAGCTGGGATGGCGACGTTCCGGCCGGTGCAAATCATTTTCGCGCCGATTGCGCGCGCGCTGTATCCGATGCCGAAATCTGCTCTCATCCCGGTGCTGCTGCTCTGGCTCGGGCTGGGCGATGCGTCGAAGATCACGCTGATTTTTATGGGCTGTCTGCTGCCGGTTTTGCTCTCCAGCTTTAACGGCGTGCGTGGCGTAAACCGAGGCATGATCTGGTCTGGCCGCGCCTTTGGCTGCTCGCCGTTGCGGATTATGTTCGAAATTACCATCCCTGCCGCGATGCCCGATTTGTTGGCGGGTGTCCGTTCAGCGTTGTCGCTGTCGTTTGTGCTGCTGGTGAGCTCTGAGTTCCTAATGTCACGTGATGGCTTGGGCTATCTGATCTCGTTCCTGGGCGATGGCGGGGCGTATGCGCCAATGTTTGCCGCCGTGCTGGTGGTTTCGCTGCTCGGATTTACAGCGGATCGGCTATACCTGATCTTCATGCGGAGGATGCTGGTATGGCGCGGATAACCGGCCTGATCGAAGCCACCGGCTCACTGATCGCCATACTCCTGCTGTGGATGTTCGCCACCAATGGCGGCGCGATTTCAGATTTTCTGCTGCCATCCCCAGCCGCCGTGCTGGCGCGGATGGGCGATGATCTGAAAAGCGGAGATTTGCTGAGCAGCCTCAGCCTTACATTGGAAAACGCTGGGATTGGCTATTTGATCGCCGCCGTTACGGGCACTGTGCTGGGCATTTTGATGGCGCGGGTTTCGGCGGTGAAGTGGTTTTTTGACCCGTTGATCTCGCTCGGCTTCCCGATGCCGAAAATCGCGTTTCTGCCGATTTTCCTGCTCTGGCTCGGCCCGACCGACGCCGCGCGCATCACTGTGGTCGCCATCTCTGCGCTGTTTCCGGTGGTGGTGGCGGCTGAAGCGGGCGCGCAAGGGGTGGAGAAGACGCTGATCTGGTCAGCCCGCGCGATGGGCACGTCGCAGCGCGATGTGCTGTGGCAAATCATTCTGCCCGCGATTTTGCCGACATTGTTCACCGGGTTTCAGATCGCGCTGCCGGTGGCGTTGGTGACCACAATTGTGGCTGAAATGCTCACCGGAAGTGACGGCATTGGCGGCGCGATGCTGGGCGCGATGCGATTTGCTGACAGCCCGGGCGTGTTTGCGGGCATCATCACGATTGCGCTTACCGGGATTGTGGTGATGCGCGGAATGGAGGCGCTGCGTCGCCGGGTATTACGGTGGCACGCCGAAAACGCCTGAAATTCTGGGCGCGCGCGCGTTATCCCGCCGCCACCAAGCGCTTCGACACCAACCGCCGCAGCGGTGCCAGTGTTTCGCCCGCGCGGATGACAGCCCCGCGTAATACGCGGGCGGGCAGGCGGTCGTCAGTGTAGAGCAGGGCGGTGGTGTTGGTGGCCAAGAACAGCGGCATTGTGGCGCGGCGGAGTTGGGACTGATATTGCGCGAGCAGGCGGTGCGCGCCAATGTCTTCGCCCGCAAGCGCCGCTGGAACCGCCAGATTGCTCAGCAATTCCACCCCGGTGAGCCCGAAATTGAAGCCGTGCGCCGTGACCGGATGCATCCCCACCGCCGCGTCACCAACCAGCGCAAATCGCTCGGCGACGAAGCGTGTGGCGTAGGTGGCGACCAGCGGATAGACGTGGCGGGTGCCAACCAACTGCAGCGCGCCCAGGCGGTTCTGATAACGCTTGGTGATCTCAGCCGAGAATGCCTCCGGCTCAAGCGCCATCAACGCTTCCGTCTCGCGCGGCTTGAGGGTGAGCACGACCGAGCACAAATCCGGCGTCTGCGCGGTGCCGTCCAACGGCAAGATCGCCATCGTCTGGCCGTAGCCGAACCACTCGGTGGCAACGGATTGATGTGGCAGTTCATGCGACATCCGGCAGACCAGCATGGTTTTGCCGAAATCCCGCAGATGGGTGGGAATGCCCATCCGCCGCCGCATTTCGGAAAACCGCGTATCGGCCGCGACAAGCAATTTGCCGGTGAGTGTCGTCCCGTCCGCCAATGTTAACGCAGCACTGGTCGCATCGGTGGTGATGCTGGTGGCGGCGATGTTGTCGAACAGATGAATCGTTGGCTGTTCGCCGGCAGCGGTGAACAAAGCGCGGCGGATGATGTGATTGGGCAGCAATGTGCCCAGTGCGCCCGGTGTGTCGGCAGGTGGATCGAACCGCAGGGCATGGGTTGAGCGACCGTTAAGCACATGAGCTGCCGCCAGGGTTGAAACCTCCTCCGGTGGCACGTGCCGCCACGCACCCAATTCCGTCAGCGTTTCAATTGAGCGATTGGTGATGGCAATCTCGCGCCCGTCAAACGCCGGGTTGGCCAGTATTTCGGCGGATTGGCGCTCGACCACGGCCACTGACAGGCCACTGCGCGCTAGGCTGATCGAGAGCGCCAGCCCAGCGGGACCAGCTCCGATGACGAGTACATCGAAGTCACGCTGCCGCGTTGCCATCTGCGTCTCCCGTTCAGGCCGACGCTCAGCATGACGGCGGGTTTAGCAGCGGTCTTTGATCTGGATCAGATCAGCCCTTCGCCGCAATCGCCCGCAGCAACCCGCCACGCACCTGCGCGCCCCAATCCTTGCCGCCGGTGAGGAACATCACCCAGCCCCAGCTCGCCCCCAGATGGCGCAGGATTTGGAAGCTGAACGGCTCGATGAGCGAAGATAGCAATGCCATGCCCAGCCCAGCCTGGCTGTGCCCGCCCACCCAGCGGCGATAGAGCAGTACGCCCCAGAGGTGAAAGCCGATATCGAGCACAATTTTCGCGCTGATCACGCCTGCCACCGGGGCAAGTACGCCGAGATGGCCGCCGAGCAAATAGCTGAGCAGCAATCCGACGCCGAGCAGGCCGTAAATCGGTTGGAAGGTATCGATGGCTTTTACCGGCAGCATCGCCACGCCGAGCCAGCCATATTGCGGCTGACCGATCATGTCGCGATACCAGAATTGGGTTTGCAGAAACCCGCCAAACCATCGGCGGCGTTGGCGGAGAAAGCCGCCGATGGTGCCGGGCGCGTCGGTGGTGGCACGGGCATCACCCAGCACTGCCTTCGTCCAGTCCTGGCCAATGCTTGGGCCATAGCGGCGGAGGCGGTGGATCAATTCGTAATCTTCAACCAGACAATCCGGATCAAATCCGCCGACAGCCAGCACCGCGCTGCGGCGATATCCGCCGAATGCGCCGGAGATCAGCAACAAAGAGTCGAGCCGCCCCCAGGCGAAGCGCGATAGGAAGTTGCGGATGTATTCATAGGTCTGAAACCATTGGAGCACCCGCCCACTCGGCGTGCGGTCACACACCGGCATCAGAATGCCCGTTGCAGCCACCAACCGTGTGTCCGCAGCAAAGGCGCGGCGCATGCTCGCCACTGCGTCGCGGTCGAGCAGGGTATCGGCGTCCACCGTCATCACCACATCGCTGTTGGCGAGACACAAGGCGGCGTTCAGCGCCACCGCTTTGCCGCCATGCGGCAGGCGCAGCCAGCGCAGACGCGGCAGAATCGGACTTGGGGTGCTGATCTCGCCCAAGATTGGCGCATTGATCTGGTAATGGTGGGTGAAGAGAGCGGCGGTGCCGTCGGTTGAGCCATCATCAGCGATGACGATTTCATCTGGCACATCGCTCTGTGCCATCAGGGCGGAGATTGTCGCCGCCAACACCGAAGCCTCATTGTGTGCGGCCACAATCACGCCCAGCGAGCAGGCAGCCCCCACCGCCGTTTGCTTGCGCGGGCGGAGCAGTGCCAGCGTTTGCCAGAATACGAAGGCGAGCAGGGCCGTGTCATACAGGACATACACAATGCCTGCCGACCACGAGAACACGCTGTCCACGGTCAGCGCACGTGCGAACAATGCCAGCCATAAGGCCATCACCGCGCCATGGATGAGCATCGCCCGCGCGGGAGTTGGCAATGGGTTAAACCGCGGTGAAAATTTCAGCAGGCGCTGGTGAAGCTGCGCGGGATCTGGCAACGGCGAGGACTTTCAAGGGGGGGGAGCTCAACCAACATCCCCGCAATTGATGCGCTCTGAGCTCATGTCAAATGGCTTGGTGATGACAAATCGGACATGCGCCGCACACGCCGCGAATTCACCCCACATGAGCGGCATGACAACGCACCTCCGCTACACCCGTCTTGCCATGCTCCTGCACTGGTTGATCGCAGCGATGATGATCACCAACGTGATGTTGGCACTGATCGCTGAGTCACTGCCCGATGATTGGGTGCGCCCGGCGATCGACACCCATAAATCGATCGGGATCACCGTGTTGGGGCTGGGTCTTGTGCGCCTACTTTGGCGCGTGGCCAATACGCCGCCAGAGATGCCTGCCGCGTATCCCAGCCTTGAGCGGCGTGCCGCGCATGTTGCGCATTGGGCGCTTTATGGCGTGATGTTTGCGCTTCCACTGTCTGGCTGGTTGCATGACAGCGCGTGGGCGCAGGCGGCGGCTCACCCGATGTATTTGTTTGGCCTGTTCGAATGGCCGCGCCTGGGCTTCGTAGGTGGCTTCAGCCAACCGATGCAGGACCAATTACATGATCTGCTCGGCTGGGCGCACACCAGTTTCGGCTATCTGCTCTATGCTTTGTTGGCCCTACATATTCTCGGCGCGTTGAAGCACCAGTTTATCGACCGGCACGCCGAGTTTCAGCGCATCTTGCCGCTCAACTGAGCCACGCGGGGCTTTGGTCCATGCCGCATATAGCGCCGGGACGAAGCACAAAGTCAGCAGCGTGGCGGAGACCAAGCCGCCCATGATGGCAATCGCCATAGGTCCCCAGAATACCGAGAAAGCAAGCGGCACCAGGGCCAAGATCGCGGCGGCGGCGGTGAGCACGATGGGGCGAGCGCGGCGCACCGTGGCTTCCACAATTGCGTCAAGCTGGGTGTGCCCGGCGCTGATATCCTGTTCAATCTGATCCACCAGGATCACTGAATT
>CAIZGT010000533.1 GCA_903932545.1 uncultured Rhodospirillales bacterium | reverse complement strand
TCGAGTCCGTGGCAGACTATGTGGCGGCCAATTTCTTCGGCACGCCGCGTGCCGCCGCGACAAAGGCTGATCTCAAAGCCGGACAGGCGATATATGCCGAAAATTGCGCCTCATGTCATGGCGAAAAGGGCGAAGGCAACCGCGAGGTTGGCGCCCCGCGTCTGTCCGGCAAGGTGCATCTCAACGGTGGCACGCGTGAGTCCATCGTCAAGCAGGTGACCAATCCCCATATGGGCGTGATGCCGAACTGGAACACCCGCCTGGACGCGGCCACCATCAAGAGCGTGGCGATCTACGTCCATGATCTTGGCGGCGGCGAGTGAAAGAAGAGAATCCAAAGATGGCCCATGTCGACAAAACGCGCCTTGCCGCGACCAGCGAAGATGACGGCGTCATGCAGTATTTCGCTGATCACAAGAAGGTCTATCCCAAGGCCGTCTATGGCAAGGTGCGCACGCTCAAATGGGCCATTTTGGGGTTCTGTCTGACGGTTTACTACGCCCTGCCCTGGCTACGCTGGGACCGGGGCGTGGGGCGGCCGGATCAAGCCTTGCTGCTCGATATCTACGACCGGAAATTCTACTTCTTTAACCTCGAATTCTGGCCGCAAGACATCGTTTACCTCACCGGGTTGTTGATCATGGCAGCCCTCGGGCTGTTCCTGGTCACCTCCCTGTTCGGCCGCGTCTGGTGCGGCTTTGCCTGCCCGCAAACGGTGTGGACCGATTTGTTCATGTGGGTGGAGCATCAAATCGAGGGCGACCGCAACGCGCGCATGAAGCGCGATGCACAGCCGATGAGCTTCGACAAATTCTGGCGCAAGGCGCTCAAACACTACATCTGGCTTGGCGTGGCGTTCTGGACCGGCGGCGCGTGGATCATGTATTTCCTCGACGCGCCCACCATTGTGCAGCGTTTCTGGGAAGGCACGGCTGGAATTTCGGTCTATGCCTTCACCTTCCTGTTCACCGCCACGACCTATCTGTTGGCCGGCTGGGCGCGTGAGCAGGTTTGCACCTTCATGTGCCCGTGGCCGCGCTTCCAATCGGCAATGCTGGATGAGCAGAGCCTGATCGTCACCTATCAAGGCTGGCGTGGCGAAACCCGCGCGCATCTGAAGGCGAAGTTGCCGGAAGGTACCCAGCGCGGTGACTGTATCGATTGCGGCGGCTGCGTGACCGCCTGCCCCACCGGGATCGACATCCGTGACGGGGCGCAACTTGAGTGCATCGGCTGCGGTCTGTGCATTGATGCCTGCGACATGGCGCTGTCCAAAGTGCAACGCCCAACCGGGCTGATTGCTTGGGACAATTTGGAGGGCCAAGCTGCCAAAGCACGTGGCGAGAAAACGCGCCTCCATCTGCTGCGACCGCGCACCATCATCTATCTTACTGCGATGAGCATGGCCTTCACCTTCATGGTGATCGCGCTCACCAATCGCAGCACGATCGATCTCTCGGTCCAGCAAGATCGCGCGCCGCTGTTCGTTCGCCTGGCTGATGGCACCATACGTGACGGCTACATGGTCAAGGTCAGCAACAAAACCCAAGCTGATGCTGTGTTCGATCTCAGCGTTCAAGGGCTGGACGGCGTGGAATTGGCGCTGGCCGAGACGCATACGGTGCAAAACCCAGTGTTGCATCTGCCGATCGGGCCCGACCAAGTTGGCGGCCATCGTATTCTGGTGATGGCACCGGATCACGGGGTAGGATCGTCCAAAATCAACTTCATCTTGCGCAACACCACCACGGGTGAAGAGACAAGCTATCAGGGTGTGTTTTTGGGGCCTGCGGGGGCGCCACATCATGGGGAGAACGAACACGATGAGCACGGCCGATAAAACTGCGTGGCGATGGTTTCCATTTGCCTCCATCGCGGCGCTGGGCGTGGTTGTTGTGGTGAATTTCGGCTTTATCTACGTCGCGTTGAACTCCAATCCGGGGCTTGCGACCAAGGATAATTTCGACACCTCCAACCGCTATGACGAAGTGTTGGATCGCGCCGCCAAGCAATCCGCTTTGGGGTGGGGGGTGGCAGCGAGCCTGCAAGGGCACGCGCCCACGTTGGAACTCACCGACAAATCCGGCCATCGTCTGCGCCATGCCAGCGTCACCGGCATTGCGCAGCGTCCGCTCGGGCCAGTGCAGCCGGTTGTGCTGAACTTCAATGAGGGTGAAGACGGCCTCTATCGCGCTGCCGCCACCCTCGATCAACCGGGCCAATGGGAGTTGCGCCTGGATGTGGTGCAAAATGGAGAAACTTATGTGGCAACAAGGCGGGTGCAGGTGAGGTGAACGCGGTGTTGTCGGCGATGCTTGCCACATCTTGCCAGCATTGCACTCAGCCATGCCCGCCGGGTGAACGATTTTGCTGCCGTGGCTGCGAAGCGGCTTTCACCACCATTCAGGGCATGGGGTTGGGGCAATACTACCAATCCCGCGCCCTCGACCCTGCGCTGCGTCCGCCACGGCCGGATGCCGACGCCGCCGCCGATTTCAGCCGTTTTATCCGCACTCTGCCCGACAGCAACCACGAACTCACGCTGAGCATCGACGGCGTGCAATGCGGCGCTTGCGTCTGGCTGATCGAGCAGGTGCTCAGCCGTGAGCCTGGTGTGGTCGCTGCGCGCGTCAATCTCACCTCGTTGCGGCTTCGGCTGGTTTGGGGTGGTGCCACTGCTGATGCTGAGACACTGATCGGCAAAATCACCGCCTTAGGCTACCACCTCGTCCCATTCCGAGCGGGCGAAGTTGGGCAAGGTGACGACAAGCGCGCGCGCCAATTGGTGCGCGCTTTGGCGGTGGCAGGGTTTGCCGCCGGCAATGTGATGTTCCTCTCGATTGCGATCTGGGCGGGGCTTGATGGCGGCATGGGCCCTGCCACACGCGGCCTGCTGCATTGGTTTTCAGCCATGTTGGCCCTGCCCGCTGTTGCCTATGCCGGTCGGCCGTTTTTCAGCAGCGCGCTCTCCGCATTGCGCCATCGCCGCACCAATATGGATGTGCCGATCAGCATTGGCGTGTTGCTGGTCAGCACGCTGAGCCTGATTGAGACGATCAACGGTGGTAATCACACGTATTTCGATGGTGCGGTGACACTGTTGTTATTCCTGCTGATCGGACGCCTGCTCGACCATCGCGCCCGAGGCCAAGCCCGCGCCACCGCCGAGCGCCTGCTGTCGTTGCGGGTGGCTGAGGTGGCGGTGCTGCGGCCAGATGGCACGCTAGAGCGTCACGCGCCGGAGAGCGTGCTGCCCGGTATGGAGATTCTCGTCAGCATGGGCGAGCGCATCGGCGTTGATGGCGTGATCATCAAGGGCGAAAGCAGCCTCGACACCGCCCTTGTCACGGGCGAAAGCCTTCCGGAAGCGGTGGCACCGGGTGCTTCCGTGTTTGCTGGAATGGTCAATCTTGGCGCACCCTTGGTGCTGCGCGCCACCGCGACTGGCGCTAACACGTTGCTGGCCGAAATGGCGCGGCTGATCGATATTGCGGAAACCCGGCGCGGCCGCTTCGTGGTGCTGGCTGATCGGGTGGCCAAGCTTTATGCGCCGGTGGTGCATATCGGCGCGTTGGCGACGTTTCTGGGCTGGTATTTCGGCGTTGGCGCGTCGGCCAATGCGGCGTTGCTGATCGCGGCCTCGGTATTGATCATCACCTGCCCCTGCGCGTTGGCACTGGCTGTGCCGGTGGCGCAGGTGATTGCCAGCGGCGAGTTGCTCAAGCGCGGCATGCTACTGAAATCTGCGACCGCGTTGGAGCGTTTGGCGGGGGTGGATGTGGTGGTGTTCGACAAAACCGGCACGCTCTCTAACCCAGATCTCGCCTTGATCGGCGATTATGCGCCAGATGATCTCCGCCTCGCCGCCAGCCTCGCCGCCACCAGCCGCCATCCGCTGTCGCGCGCTTTATGCGTCGCCGCTGGCCCGGTGATGGCGCGTGATGATGTGGTTGAGTATGCAGGGCTTGGCCTGCAAGCGGGTGAGATTCGGCTCGGCAGTGAGGCTTTTTGTGGCGCTGTGGCGTTTGGAGACAATCATGCGGCGCTATACCTCCGCCGCGAGAATGGCGCGCTGGTCCGCTTCAGCTTTGCAGAGACCCTGCGCCTTGACGCCGCTGAGACGATGGTGCGGCTGCGTGAGATGGGAATTCATCTCATCATCGCCTCTGGTGACCGCGAAGCGCCGGTCCGTCGGGTGGCCGATGCGCTCGGTATCAAGGATTGGTTCGCAGGCCAGCGCCCATCCGACAAAATGGCACTGGTGGAGCGACTGCGCGCTGAAGGCCGCCATGTGCTGATGGTGGGTGATGGCCTCAACGACAGCCCCTGCCTCGCAGCGGCGGACGTGTCGATGTCGCCCGCAAGTGCGGCTGATATCAGCCAAACCGTGGCCGATCTCGTGTTTCAGGGCAAAGGCCTTGGCCACGTCGCCACTGCCCTCACCCTCGCGCGCCGCACCGGGCGGGTGATGCGAGAGAACATCGCCCTCGCACTGATCTACAATCTGCTTGTCGTGCCGGTGGCGATTGCGGGCTATGTTACCCCCTGGCTTGCCGCGGCGGCGATGTCGAGTTCATCGCTGTTGGTGATGGGCAATGCGCTGCGATTGAAGCGGGGGATCAAGTAATGGTTGTGATTTTGTGGTTGCTGGGTGCCAGCTTGCTGGTGGCGCTGTGCGGGTTGGCGGTGTTTTTCTGGTCGGTACGCAGCGGACAATATGAGGATTTAAAGGGCGCGTCGGAACGGATTTTGTTCGACGATTAATACGTCTCGACGTGATAGCGCCCACTTCCCCGCAATTCTGGCTTCAGCGCCTGCCAGTCCAGCCCGGCATGCCGGCATGCATCGGCAAACGCCTCGTCCACCCCCGTCTCCATGCCGCGCAAGCCACAGATATAGACGTGTGTGTTGGCGTCTGAGAGCAGGCGGGCGATTTGCGCGCCGTCCTCGCGGATGCGGTCTTGCACGTAGGTTCGCGGCTGCTCTGGCACACGAGAGAAGCACAGGCGCTGGGTGAGCAGGCTGGCGGGAATTTTCTGAAGCGGGCCGAAATACGGCAGTTCCTCCGGGCGTCGCGCGCCGAAATAAAGATGCAGATGTCCTGGCGCATCCGGCATCGCGCGGCGGCGGCGTTCGGTAAAGCCACGAAACGGTGCTGAGCCGGTGCCGGTGCAGATCATCAGAATGTGCGCGTTTGGATCATTGGGCATCAGGAAAGTGGCGCCAAATGGGCCGGTGACGTCCAATTGCGCGCCTTTTGGCAGGTCGCACAGATAATCCGAACATATGCCGCCCGGCACGCGCTTGACGGTGAGCGCCAGATTATTTGCCCCCGGCTTCTCGCCATCGCGTGGGCTGGCGATGGAATAGAGCCGAATGGCGTGCGGCTTGCCCTGGGCATCAATCCCCGGCGGGATAACGCCGATGGACTGGCCCTCCAGCACAGGAAACGGAATTTCACCGAAATCGAGGATGATGTGGCGGATATCGGCTTCAGCATCGGCGTCCGTGAGGCGATAATTCCCTCTCACGCTGGCCTTGGCAGGCCGTGCACGGTTGAACAGATTGATCTCAGGTGTTGCGGCTGAAGCGGCCGCAACCGGCTTGCCGCCGAGGCCCTGATGGGCGTGGGAGAGCAACGCTGCCACGTCATCTTCCAGCGCGTCAGCGGCCTCGATCTTGATCGGGGCCTGCTCGGGCAGATCCTGCCACGCGAATTGCTCGTCCAGACTGTAAACGTTCGCCACCATACGCCAATTGTCGATGGCGCCAGTTGGGCAGGGTGAGACGCAGTGCAGGCAGCCGTTACAGATTTCGGCATTCACCACGTAATTGTTGTCGTCATGCGTGACCGCATCAATCGGGCAGGCTTCCTCGCAAGTGTTGCAACGGATGCAGATTTCCGGGTCGATGAGATGTTGTTTGATGACGGCGTTCACGCACAAAACTCCATATTTTCATCCATGATTGCCAGCGAAGCGCAGCAATCCACCGCGATGGAGCCAATGGCGCGATGGATTGCTGTGCTTCGCCTGCAGTGACGGTTTGGTGTCATGACGGGTGGGTGCGGCGATAAAATCAAACGTGAATCTGCACGTATTCAAACTCACCCGGCTTGTTGTCGATGCCCATCTTCGGTGGTGCAATCCAGCCAGCATAAGCGCCCGGTTCTGTCACCGGCTGCATCAGCGAGGTGATGAAATCGCCATCCGCGCCCGACGGCAGGTAGTTATCGCGCTGGCCCGCCCATGTCGCCTCGTCAAGAATAATGCCGCTCGGTGTGGTGTGCGTGTGTTTAAACTCACCGATGTGCCGATGAAACGCGGTGTGCGGCAGTTCGAGGCGGAATTTAACGCCGGTTTTTTCGATGATCTTGTTCCAACGCTCCACGCCTTTGAAGCAATCCAGCGTGTAATCATCACGTAGCCGCATGTTGAGCGCAGTGAGAGACGGTTCATCCACCATCGTGATCTCACCATTCACCATCTTCGCCACTTTGTAGGTGGCATCGGTGAGGCGGTGATCATCGTCGATCTTGGTTTCGCCAAACCGCCCTTTCAGCCCCGCATTGTAGAAATTCGCCGCGTTGGTTGAGATTTCCGAGCCGAACAGATCCAGCGAGAGCGAATAATGCAGGTTCATCTTCTTCTGCACCGTCGGCAGATCGATCACACCGAGCGCCCGAACCCGCGCTACATCGTTCGGATCATCAATCCCAGCCGCGATCATCGCTTCACAGGTGCGCTGAATGGTGCGGCCCACGCCGGTCTCGCCCACGAACATATGATGGGCTTCTTCGGTAAGCATGAAGCGGCAGGTGCGGCTGAGTGGGTCAAAGCCTGATTGCGCTAGGCTCTCCAACTGCATCTTGCCATCGCGGTCGGTGAAGAAGGTGAACATAAAGAAGCTCAGCCAATCCGGCGTTGCCTCGTTGAACGCGCCGAGCATGCGCGGGCTGTCCGCATCACCTGAGCGACGGCGCAGCAATTCGTCGGCTTCCTCGCGCCCGTCGCGGCCGAAATATTTCTGCAACAGATAGACCATCGCCCAAAGATGGCGGCCCTCTTCCACGTTCACTTGGAACAAATTGCGCATGTCATAAAGTGACGGCGCGGTTTTGCCCAAGAAGCGTTGTTGCTCAACCGAGGCCGGTTCGGTGTCACCCTGGATCACGATCAGGCGGCGTAGCATCGCGCGGTATTCGCCAGGCACTTCCTGCCACGCGGGCTCGCCCATGTGCTGGCCGAAATTGACCTTTCGATCGGCCTCCTGCGGCGCCAGTAGCACGCCCCAGCGATATTCCGGCATTTTCACATAATCGAACTTCGCCCAGCCCTTCGGATCAACGCTTACCGCGGTGCGCAAATAGACGAGACTGTCCTGGAAGCCATCCGGCCCCATGTCTTTCCACCAGTCGATATAACCCGGATGCCAGCCTTCAAGGGCTTTGAGCACCTGACGATCTGAGGCGAGATCGACGTTGTTGGGGATTTTGGTGGTGTAATCGACATTCATCAGGTCAAGCATCGGTCTGTGCTCCTGTGAGTTCTTAAACGCGTTGGGTGTCGAACACGGCCTTTTGGCCGGTGCCATAGCGACGCAGAGCGCCTTGCTCGCCGACCGCATTCGGGCGCTGGAAGATCCAGTTTTGCCACGCGGTGAGGCGGGAGAAGATTTTCGATTCCATCGTCTCGGGACCTACGAAGCGCAGATTGGCTTCGAGGCCGGTGAGCGCATCCGGCGAAAAACTGGCGCGTTCTTCGAGGAAGACGCGGATTTCATCGTCCCAGTCGATATCATCGAGCGCGAAGGTGATCAGGCCCGCACGTTCGGCAGCATCGGCATCGAGATGCGTGCCGATGGTCTCACGCGCT
>CAIZGT010000532.1 GCA_903932545.1 uncultured Rhodospirillales bacterium | reverse complement strand
TGCCCGTTCGCTAGCTGTTCTTCCGCCAGTGTCGCCATCGGTGAGGTTTCGCCGCGCGCAAGGATTGCCAATTCCGGCTCATGCCCTAACCTTCCGCCACGACCCATCAGAGGTCAGTAAATTGGGAGAATTCGGCCATGCGGCTCTTTCGCAATTCGGCACGTGGCAACGTGTTGGTGTTGCTGTGCCTGATGTATTTCATCACCTATATCGACCGGGTGAATGTCAGCTCCGCCGCCGCTGCGTTCAAAACCGAGCTGGGCCTCAGCAACACGCAGCTTGGCCTCGTGTTCTCTGCCTTCGCCTATCCATATCTGATCTTCCAAGTGATTGGCGGCTGGTTCGGTGACAAATTCGGTGCGCGCTGGACGCTGACAATCTGCGGTGTGGTTTGGGCCTGTGCGACGATCCTCACCGGTCTCGCTGGTGGTCTTACCTCGCTGATCCTGGCGCGCGTGCTGCTCGGCTTGGGCGAGGGGGCAACCTTCCCGGTGGCGACGCGGGCGATGTCGGCTTGGGTGCCCGAGATCAAGCTCGGCTTTGCCCAGGGCATCACCCACGCGTCCGCGCGCATCGGCAACGCGATCACGCCGCCGCTGATTGTCGGGCTGATGGCCTATCTCTCCTGGCGCGGCAGCTTCGTGCTGATCGGAATTGTCTCGCTCGGCTGGGCGCTGGTGTGGGGTTGGTATTTCCGCGACAATCCCGGCCAGCATTCCGGCATCACCGACGCCGACCTTGCCGCCCTACCCACGCCAAAAGCACGTGGAACATCGCACAACGTGCCGTGGGGGCCGCTGCTCAAGCGCATGGCCCCCGTCACGTTCGTGTATTTCTGCTACGGCTGGACATTGTGGACCTTCCTCAGCTGGGTGCCGCAATTCATGCTGCACAATTTCAACCTCGACCTGAAAAAATCGGCAGTGTTCGCCACGCTTGTGTTTGCGGGCGGCGTGTTGGGTGATGCGCTGGGTGGTGTGGTGAGCGATTGGCTGTTGCGCAAAACTGGCTCTCTGCTCCGCGCCCGACGGGATCTGGTGGTGTTCAGCATGGCTTGCTCGCTGCTCTGCTCCCTGCCGATCTTGTTCACCCATGATCCGCTTTGGGCCGCACTCAGCCTCTCCGGCACGTTCTTCTTCGCCGAACTTACCATCGGGCCGATGTGGGCAATTCCGATGGACATCGCACCCGGCTTCGCAGGCACCGCCAGCGGGCTGATGAACACCGGCTCCGCATTCGCCGCCATCGTCTCGCCGGTGGTGTTCGGGCTGGTGATCGACGCCACCGGGAATTGGACGCTACCGTTCATCGGCACCATGGTGCTGATGGCGGTGGGCGTTGCCGCCGCGTTCTTGATGCGGCCAGACCGAGGGTTTGCGCGCTAAGCTATCCGGCAATCGAATAGCGTTGTCGGATTAACGGATTTGACCGCGATGGCCATCGCCGTGACCATCCCGGCGATGGGAGAGTCGCCAAATGTCCATGAATTTTGAAATCCACAACCGTGTCCACAAGCTGGGCGCTGACGTCATTGCCGCCTATAGCGGCCTGCCGACCGCCAATGTGAGTGATGCAATGCCGCGCGATCATATCATCGCCCACCGGCTGCGCCCAATGGCGGGCGGCCCGCTGATCGGCCCGGCGCTGACGGTGCGCACGCGGCCGGGTGACAATCTGCTAGTGCAACGGGCGCTCGATCTTGCT
Source organism: uncultured Rhodospirillales bacterium (assembly GCA_903932545.1). GTDB lineage: Bacteria > Pseudomonadota > Alphaproteobacteria > Acetobacterales > Acetobacteraceae > CAIQQQ01. The sequence goes on along the minus strand of CAIZGT010000532.1, from coordinate 79 downwards.
GAACCCGGTGACGTGATCGTGGTCGATGCCGGTGGCGAGATGGCGGCGGCGATTGTGGGGGAGATTATGTCCACTTACG
>CAIZGT010000531.1 GCA_903932545.1 uncultured Rhodospirillales bacterium | reverse complement strand
GGATTACGTGGCGGATTTGGGTGCGTATATCTCGGTGGTGGCGGTGTTTGCGGCAATCAACAATCCCCTGCAATCGCTGATCGGCTGCTACACGATCCCGCAAGCCTATGCCGATCTGCGCTGTGTTCACACCAACGCGGTGCCAACCGGGCCGTATCGCGGGGCCGGGCGGCCGGAGATGGCGTTGTTGATTGAGCGGCTGGTGGATATAGCGGCCCGCAAGATCGGGGCGGATCCGCTGGAGTTGCGGGCGAAGAATGCTATTCCGAAAGATGCGTTCCCCTACACGCTGCCGAACGGGCCGCGCTATGACAGTGCGGATTTCCCGGCTCTGATCCAGAAGGCGCGCACGCGGGCGAAATGGGACGGATTTGCCGCCCGCCACGCCGAAGCCGCTACGCGCGGCTTGGTGCTTGGCCGCGGGGCGGCGTTGTTTATCGAAGTCTCCGGTGGTGGCGGTGCGCCAGATGAGAGCACGCTTACGCTCAAGGCTGAAGCGGGGTTGCCCGCGCTGATTATGGAGACGGTGACGATGAGCACCGGGCAATCCCATTCCCGCACCTTCGCCGCCATCGCAGCACCGCGCTTGGGGTTGGATGAGATGCACATCACGCTGGTGGCGTCTGACCCGAACACCCGCCTTTCCGGCGCTGGCTCCTACGCCTCGCGCTCCACCATCGCTGCGGGGTCGGCGGTGGCGCAGGCGGCTGATATGATTGCCGACCAACTGCGCAGCCGCGCCGCGTTGCGCGCCAATTGTGCGCCTGACGAGTTGAGCCTGCGTGACGCGCAGGTGTTCCGCGCCGATGGCAGCACGCTGTGCCCGATTGTGGCCTTGCTCGATGAGCCGTTGACCGCGACTGGCAAGGTGTTGCCAACCAGCGCCTTCGCCTCTGGGTGCCATATTGTGGAGTTGGAGCTGGATCCGGCCACCGGCACCTCGGCGCTGGTGCGTTATGTGGCGGTGGATGATGCGGGCAATACGATAGACCATCAGGCGGCTGAGGCGCAGATCCATGGCGGGATCGCGCAGGGCGTGGGCGAGGTGTTGAGCGAGGAATCGACCATCGACCCAGATAGCGGCCAAGTGCTTGCTGCCTCGTTCATGGATTACACCATGCCGCGCGCTGACAATCTGCCGTCGTATGAGTTGGTGGAATGCAACACGCCCTCCCCATTCAACCCGCTTGGGGTGAAGGGGATTGGTGAAGCTGGCACGACCGGTGCGCTGTGTGCGGTGACGAGTGCGATTTATGACGCGCTGGGTGGACGGGAGTTGCCTGCAATGCCGTTTACGCCGCTGCGGTTGTGGGAAGCGTTGCAGGGGTGATTGGGCATTACCCGGCGCTAATACGCCGGGTAAGATGAGTGACAAATTTGTTGGCGATAGCCTCGGGCTGAAAATCAGCACGCTGAGCAAAAGCCTGCGCCGACTGGCTAAGGCTGCTGTAATATTGCGGGTCGCGCCACATTTTGCCGAGGGCTATCTTCCACGGCTCAATGCCATTTTCCAACGGCAAGCAAACACCCCCAGGCCCAACCGCCTCGGGCAGGCCACCACGGTCACTTGCCAACACCGGAATCCCGGAAACATGCGCTTCGGACACAGCGCGGGGATGACCTTCGGTGTGGGACGGTTGTAACAAAATCTTTGCGCGGGCAAACAGCGGAAGCATATCTTTGCTGCTTGGGGCAATCGTGACATTGGGAGATTGACGCGCGCGCGTTACAAGTTGTTTGTGCATATCTCGGTCAAAGTGCCAAGACTCAACAAATCGAAACGGAATGTCGGGGAACGCTTCGGCAAGCTTCCAGGCCGTATCAACACCCTTTTCGATCCGAGGGTTAATTAATAGAACTTCTTTTTGGGAAGATGCAATTTTGTATTTCGAGGGTTCAATCAATGGATGGATCACTTCAGCGCGAAATCCGCTGTTTGATGCAAAATAATCTGCGACAAATTGGCCGCAAGCTAACAGCGAGACATTACTAAGCGTTTGATGATATTGTTCAAAATTATATTCACGCCACACACCGTGTAGGTAAAAGACCACCGGCAGTTTTGTGCTAAGGCACGCACGCAATAAGTCGCGATCGGGCGTTTGGACCACGAGGATGTCGGGCTTAAAATTGTCAACGGCAAACCCCAGCTCGTCGCTAGGCTCCCAATAGCGATAAGTGGGATATCCAGCGAAATAATCGGGATACCTCACAGCCGCTGGAATAATTTTGCGGCTTGCCCGAATGGCCAGCCCACGAAGGTTGTATGGGTCAAGGCAACACACCACCGCCCCAATAATATTTCTACTCTTTAAATAATGTATCAAAGCCTCAGTATTTCTCTCAATACCACCAACTATATCGGGCAGACTCTGATTTCTTTGTAAGAATAAAACGCGCAACCTACACTCCTAATATTTATATATAATTAAAATGAAAGTTCCTTCACGTTTAAACATACTCCTGAAAAAATCAACATCGTTCTGGTTACTTTGGAGCAAAACATAGACGCGCGACAGATTGAACTGTCGCGCGTCAAAAATCTTAAATCCCAAACAGTTTCTTCGAGTTGCCGCCAGCCAACTGGGCCACAACGCTCTCATCGAGGCCTTCGAGCGAGCGGAGATGGCCGATTGGGTCGGCCTCAGCCATGTCGTAGGGGTAGTCGGTGCCCATCAAAAGTTGATCGGGGCCGAACACTTTCAGCAGCGCGTCGAGCTGATGTGGGGTGAAGACCACGGTGTCGATGAACACGCGCTTGAGATAGGTGCTCGGCGGCAGCGGCAGCGCGCCGCGACAATCCGAGCGGGCACCCCAGGCGTGGTCGATGCGGCCGGAATAGCTGGCCAGATAACCGCCACCATGCACCGCCACCAGCTTCAGCTTCGGATGGCGTTCCAGCACGCCGTTGAAGATGAGTTGGTGCACTTAATGGAACAAGTAGCAATGATGTCGCAATCAACTGCAACGGCAGCAGGGGCTAGTCAAACTGACCTAAATCGAATGGAATCGGTAATGCGTCAACTTGT
>CAIZGT010000530.1 GCA_903932545.1 uncultured Rhodospirillales bacterium | reverse complement strand
GGGGGGCTGGGAGAGAACGCCAAGCGGGCGTAAATCTCTTGGCATCATGCCAGTCACCTCCCTTCGCCTCGACGAACTCCGCCTGCCGCTCGACCATGACGCCGCAGCCCTTGAGGCGGCCATTCGCGAGCGGCTGGGTGATGAGGCGGTGCATCTGCAAAGTTATGCGCTCTATCGCCGCGCCATCGACGCACGGCGCAAAGCGGCGATCCGCCAGAGCTACACGGTGGATATCATCCTCGATGATCCCGCCGCCGCCTCCCGCCTGCTGAGTCGGTCCGATATCAGGCCCACGCCTGATAGCCAGTATCACCCGGTTGCCCATGCGCCGGTCAATCTGTCGGAACGCCCGGTGGTGATAGGTGCCGGGCCATGCGGTTTGATGGCAGCTTTGGTGCTTGCGCAGATGGGCTTTCGCCCTATCGTCCTCGAACGCGGCCGCGCGGTGCGCCAGCGCACCAAGGACACTTGGGGCCTATGGCGCCGTGGCGTGCTCGATCCGCAAAGCAACGTGCAGTTCGGTGAGGGCGGAGCCGGCACATTCAGTGACGGCAAACTCTACTCTCGCATCAAAGACCGCCGCTTCCTGGGCCGCAAAGTGCTGGAGGAATTCGTCAAAGCCGGGGCGCCCGCCGATATTCTCACCGAGGCGCACCCGCATATCGGCACATTCCGGCTGGTGACGATGGTGGAGCATATCCGCGCCTCAATTGAAGCGCTCGGCGGCGAATATCGCTTTGAAACCAAAGTGGTGGATCTGCTGCTCGAACCGTCGGCACACGGCCAGCAACTCACCGGCCTCCGCCTCGACAACGGCGAGACGCTGCCCGCTCGCCATGTCATCCTCGCAGTCGGCCATTCGGCGCGAGAGACCTTTGCAATGCTGGCCGCGTGCAATGTTGCGATGGAGACCAAGCCGTTCTCCATCGGCGTGCGCATCGAGCATCCACAATCGATTATCGACCGTGATCGCTGGGGCAGTTTTGCCGGCCATAAGGCGCTGGGGGCGGCCGAATATCGCCTGGTGCATCATTGCGAACAGGGTGCTGCCGCTGGGCGCACGGTTTACAGCTTCTGCATGTGCCCCGGCGGCACCGTGGTGGCCGCCACGTCAGAGACTGGCCGCGTGGTCACCAACGGCATGAGCCAGTATTCGCGGGCGGAGCGCAACGCCAATTCCGGGTTGGTGGTCGATTTGCGCCCCGAGGATTTCGCCCAATTTGGCCCCGGTCTACTCGGCGGCGTGGCCTTCCAACGCCATTGGGAGGAACGCGCTTTCGTCGCGGGTGGCAGTTCGTATTTCGCGCCCGCCCAATTGGTGGGGGATTTCCTCGCCGGGCGAGCGAGCACCCAGCTTGGCAGCGTGGTGCCGTCCTACAAGCCCGGCGTCACCCCCACCGATATCGGCCTCTGCCTGCCCGATTTCGTCACCGCCGCCTTGCGTGAGGCGCTCCCCGCCTTTGGCCGCACTATCGCGGGGTATGATATGGCCGATGCGGTCATGACAGGCGTGGAAACCCGCACATCCGCTCCGGTGCGCATCACACGCCAGCCCAAAACCTATCAAAGCCTCAACACCGCCGGTCTGTATCCGGCAGGCGAGGGGGCAGGCTATGCGGGCGGCATTCTGTCGGCGGGGGTGGACGGGATTGAAGCCGCCGAGGCATTGGCGCTCAGCATGGTGGCGGCTTCGCCGCCGTAATGTCATGCTCGGCCATCATCGAGCCATATTTTTTCTGTGATATACAGCGCCAGAACGAGGAGATTTGCAGATGTCGATTTTCGGATGGCTGATCCTGGGGCTGATTGCGGGCTTTATTGCCAGCAAAATCGTGAGCAATCAGGGCCAGGGCTTCTTCCTCAATATCGGTCTCGGGATTTTAGGGTCCGTTGTCGGTGGCTACCTGTTCCACTTCTTTGGCGCGTCTGCGGTCACCGGGCTGAATATTTACAGCATGTTCGTGGCGGTGGTGGGTGCGGTGGTGACGTTGGTGGCCTATCACGCCCTTTTTGGCCGCAACGCTTCCTAGCAGGCGGCAGCGCGGCGCGGGTTTGTCACCAGCGCTCTAATCTTCGCCGTTCTCCGGTGGCATTGCCTTGAGCAACACCACGCCTTCGCCATTATGGCCGGTCGCGCGCAATTCCACCGAGGCGCGGCCATCCGGGGCGATCACCCGAACCGCACCGCAGTTGAGGTGCTTGGCCAGCGTGTCGAGTTGTGCTGCCAACGCGGTCAGCACCGAATACGGGTCGATCGGATCAACCGCCACGAAATGTTCGGCGATCAGAACACTGCCATAGCGCAGATCTTCTGCCATGCGGAAACACACCGCCCCGCATGGAAACCGCCTGATATGCCGGCGTGCAACCAAAATCCCGGCCCGCCCGTCCCGCCGACGAAACAGCTTATTGGCATAGGAGAGCCAGCGCGGCAGATCGATATTCGGCTCAGCCATTTGCATCAACGGAAACAGCAGCCGCAGATCCGCGCGGTTGAATGGTTCGACCAGAAGATCAGGACATTGGTCAGCCAAGGCGCTCGATCCGGTCATGAGGGCGGTTACGGGAGTGGGAGTAAGGGTCGTCATGTTACGTGATCATATCAGGCGCGTTGCCGATGATTTTGATGCAGGTCAATGATTTGAAAATTGAACTGTTTTTTACAGACATATGATGATGAATTGCGCTTAGACTGGTTCAAGACGTCACATCTGGCGTCTCCCGCCGGGGAGGGTGGATGAATACGTGCGCTCCGCGACCGATTGTGGTCGCCCAAGCCGCTAGCGCCTCGCATTGTGCCAATTGCGACGCACGGCATCGTAGTGTCTGTAATGCCATCAGCACTGATGATCTTGAACGCCTGGCCGCATCGGCGATTCCAAAAGTTTTCGCCAAGGGTCAGCTTTTTATCGAAGAGGGCGAGAAAGCCGGGGATTTCTTCAACGTCACCCGCGGCACCGCCAAGCTCTACAAAATGCTCCCCGATGGTCGCCAACAGATCACCGGCTTCGCCTCGGCCGGCCATTTTCTTGGTTTGGCGGTGTCGGACACTTACGCCTTCAGTGCCGAGGCGATTGAGCCGGTTGAGCTTTGCCGCTTCTCTCGTTCCAAGCTGCGCGTTTTGCTGGACGATTTTCCCGCTCTTGAAAAGCGCCTGCTCCAAACCGCCTGCAATGAATTGGTCGCCGCCCAGGAGCAGATGCTGCTGCTCGGTCGCAAAACCGCGCGCGAACGCTTGGCGAGTTTTCTGTCCACCCGGATCGCCGAGGCGGCGGCGTGCGGCGAACACGGTTCCACCATCAGCCTGCCAATGACCCGCGCTGAGATTGCCGATTATCTGGGCCTGACCATCGAGACCGTCAGCCGCACCTTCACCCGGTTCAAGGCTGAGGGCAAAATCACCTTGCCCTCGCGCGATGAAGTTCAGATCTGTGATCTGGATTGGCTGAACGGCGTGGCATCCGGTCAGGATCACCACGCCTTCGCCTAATGCCCGGGCGGTCAGGTCATCACCGTCATGCCTGTGGTGAGGTCAATCCACACCATTTGATCCACCACGGCTTTCACCCCGGCAACATTTTCCGCCGCCACACGCAGCGCGGTTCGGGCGCGTTCGTCGTAAACAAACCCGCTCAACGTCACCGCGCCAGCCTTCACCGTCACGCCGACATTCGAGGCTGCGGTCCAGCTTGAACCCGCAAGTTCGGCGATCAGCACTTTTTCAATCATATCGTCCGAAGCCAACACGTCGCCGGGCTGTTGCAGCTTTTGCGCCAATGCCCGCAACAGATCGGCGCGTGAGACAATGCCCACCAAGCGGTCGCCCTTCATCACCGGTACCCGACGCACCCGGTGTTTTTCCATAATCGCCACCACGTCTTCCAGCGTCGCCGTCTCGGCAACGCTGCGCACATGCTTGGTCATCAAGTCGCCAACTTCGCGGCTGTTGGTCTGCACGAACTCGGCCGCTTCCTTGCCCGGGCCGATCAGGAAGCTGAGCATCTTGGAGCGATGGTGCGAATCGGTGCCGGTTTCGTGGCGCCGCAGAAAGTCACCTTCACTGATAATGCCCACCATTTTGCCGTCTTCGTTGAGCACCGGCAGGCCGCTGACTTTGTGCTTGAGCATCAAATCCAGTGCCACTTCAATCCGGGTTTTGGGCATCACGGTCAACACGTTGCGTGCCATCACGTCTTGAGCTTGCATATCAGGCTCCTCCTTAGGTTGTGTCGGCTTTGGTGTTTGGGCCGAACGGTCTGGGAGCGCCGTCACGATGCAGCCGCGCACAGGACGGTTCCTTGATCAGCGTCAAATAGCGGGCGAAATATTTGGAACGGAAACTTATTGGCAGACAATGAAACCTATACGCAGCATGATAGGCTGGGCTGGGGGCATCATGCCGCAGGGAATATCACTTGAGCCAAACGCAGATTTCGTCATTCGCCAAACCAGGACAACACCGCATCGTCGTCGTCGGCGGCGGTGCGGCAGGCCTTGAACTCGTCACCCGGCTGGGAGACAGCCTGGGCAAATCCGGCAAGGCAGATGTGGTTCTCGTCGAACGTGCCCGCACGCATATCTGGAAGCCGTTGCTGCATTCCGTGGCCGCTGGCAGCCTAGACCGTGCCGAACACGAACTGAACTATCTCGCCCAAGCCCATTGGCACAATTTCACTTACCGCCTCGGTGAGTTGATGGGCATTGACCGTGCGGCGAAGGTGATAAAACTCGGGCCAATGCACGATGACGAGGGCCGCGAAATCACCCCCGCGCGGGAAGTGGCGTATGACACGCTGATCCTCTCAGTGGGCAGCGTGACCAATGATTTCGGCACCAAAGGTGCGGCTGAATTCGCCGTCCCGCTGGAGACCGCCGATCAGGCCACGCGGTTCAATCGCCGCCTGATCAACGCCTGCCTGCGCGCCAACGCCCAGGCCGAGCCGGTCCGCCCTGGCCAACTTCACGTCGCCATCATCGGCGCAGGGGCCACCGGCACCGAACTCTCCGCCGAATTGCACCGCACCGTGCGCGCCATGGTCGCCATCGGCTTCAGTCGCATCGTGCCCGAGCGCGACGTGCGCATCGTGCTGGTGGAGGCCGCCCCGCGGATTTTGCCCGCATTGCCGGAAAAAATCTCGATGGCAACGCAGGCTCTGCTTATCCAAATGGGTGTTGACGTACGCACCGGCACCCGCGTCGCTGAAGTGCGCGCCGATGGTGTGTGTCTGGCCGATGGCAGCCTGATCCCCGCCGAACTCGTGGTCTGGGCAGCAGGCGTCAAGGGGCCGGACGTGTTGGGCCGCATGGACGGGTTGGAAGTCACCCGCACCAACCAACTCGTCGTGCATCAAACCCTGCAAACCACGCTTGATGAGAACATCTTCGCAATGGGGGATTGCGCCTCGTGCCCGCGCCCCGGCTACGACACGCCAGTGCCGCCGCGCGCCCAGGCGGCGCACCAGCAGGCCACGCATATGGTCAAGCAAATCTCACTGCGCCTGGCTGGCAAGCCGTTGGAGCCGTATATCTACCGCGATTTCGGCTCGCTGGTTTCCTTGGGCAAATACAGCACGGTTGGCAGCCTGATGGGCTTCATCGTCGGCAAAAGCCTGTTCATCGAAGGCTATTTTGCCCGGCTGATGTATCGCAGCCTCTACAAGATGCATCTCTCCGCCCTGCACGGACATGTGCCGACGGTTTGGCGCACGGTGATGGGGATGTTCTCCAGCCGGGTAACGCCTTCGGTCAAGCTGCACTAGTCACGTGTCGAACCGCGGACTGCCTTCGCGCTGGCTCTGCGCGGCGCTGGCGCTGACATATGCAGCGTTCATGTTCTATGGCAGCACCGTGGTCTCCCCCACCGGGTTCTCCCCGCGTGATGGCGATCCGTGGCTGATGCTGCTCAAGCTGCGCGCGGTGATCGAGGCGGGCTGGGTGCAAAACGGCTCCGACCAGCGCGCGGATTGGACGGCCAACCTGATCGCGGTGATCCCCATCGGCCTGCTGACGGCATTGGCGCTGCGCGTGCGCGGCTGGTTGGTGATGCGGCTTGCCTCAGCGATGCTCGCGGTGGGAATCTGTGTGGCCTGGGTGTTGGCGGTAAAATACGTCCAACTCTATTTTCCGCGCACCGTCACGCTGAACTACATCACCGCGCAATCCATCGGCGGATTGATCGGCGTCTGCATCGCGTTGATCGGGCAGGGATTCATCAGCCGGATGCTCAACGCCTTGCGCCGCGAAGACGTGGTGGCGTTGCGCGCGGTGATGGTGTTGGCCGCGTTCTACGTGGTGCTGTTCACGCTGGAGCCATTCGATTTCGTGCTCTCGGCTGGCGACCTGCACATGCAGATTGACACGCTGACCCACTCGCTGCTCGCCATGCCCTCGCCGGAACGTCCGCTGTGGATGCGCCCCATGCTGTCGTTAATGGGTGGGTTGGTGATGATGCCGGTGGGGATGGCAGTATGGCTTAGCCTGCTACTGCGCGGGGAGCGACCAAAATTTGCCGCCGTGTTCTGGCGCGGCGCATGCGTGGTGATTGCTGTCTGGGCGGCTTCGCTGATGATCCTGTCGGCCAAGCCGTCGCTGTTCACCCTGCCGATGCGCTTGCTCGGCATGTCGGCTGGAGCGTGGGCACTGGCGGTGCTGACGCCCACGCGGTTTCTCGCTCTGCAAAGCCTGATCCGCCGCGCCGTGCCATTTGCTATTTTGCCCTATTTGCTGCTGTTGGTGGCGGTGAACGGACTGCTCAGCCCTGGCTGGCGCACGATTGACGAGGCGCTGGGCGCGGTGGATGCGCGCTTCTATCTGCCGCTATGGACACATTACATCGTCACCAAGGCGCAAGCCGCCAAGTCTGTGGCGGTGCATCTGGTGATGTTCGCCCCCATCGGCGCCATGCTCTGGGGCGGGCGGAGCCGCATCAGCGCCGGCCGTCAGGTGGTGGCATTGCTCATCGGCTTCAATCTGGCGTTGGCGGTTGAGATTGGGCGCTGGCTGAAGCCCGGCCTGCTGCCGGATCTGAACGACGCCGAAATCGGCGCTTTCGCTGCCTGGGCCGCGCTGATGGTGCTGCCCAGGTTGTGGTCTATGCTGGGGTCGGTGGTGGGGATCAACCCGCCGCGAACCCACGTCCTGGCGCAGCGCGCACAGCCCACCCCGCCTTACGAGGCGGCATTTCCCCCGCTGAGTTCGCGCCACCGGGCTGGCTCCGACGTGATGGTGTCCGGTCTTGCAGCATTGCTGACTGTTGCGATGCTGATCGTCTGGCCGGTATGGAATGTGCCACTTTCCGGTGGAGTGCTGCTCTACGCCGCAGCGTTGTGGCGATGTCCCGCGCTGTGGCTCATCCTGCTGCCCGCGATCACCCCGCTGCTGGATCTGTCGGTCTTCTCTGGCTGGTGGCTGCTGGGTGAGCAAGACATCTTCGTCCTCGCCACCATCGCGGTTCTGATGCTGCGTGAGCCTCCGTGCTGGCCTGCGCTGTCACGCGGCACGGCGGTCATTCTGGCCATATTCATCGCAAGCCTTGCCATCGCCACGCTCCACGGCGCGTTGGGGGTGCCACCGCCGGGCGGCAGTGATCTGGTCTATGCCAGCCCCTGGAACGCGTGGCGTGAGGCCAAGCCGGTGGCTGAGGCGCTGCTGTTGCTGCCCTTCCTGTCAGCATCGCTCCAACGCCCGAACGGGCCACGCCGATTGCTGGCCGGGATGATCCTGCTCGCCGCAGGGATTGCGGCCAGTGTGGTGATCGAGCGCGAAGTCTTCACCGGGTTATGGGAGCGCGCGATTGATTTCCGCGTGGTCGGCACCTTCGCCTCAATGCATGTCGGCGGCGGCCATATCGGCGCGGCACTCGCGCTCAGCCTGCCATTCGTCATTGCAGGCCTTGCCGGGCGGCTGTGGTGGCTCGCGGGGCTGGCCTTACTGCCAACACTCTACGCCCTGGCCGTAACCTTCGCACGCACCGCCTATGCAGCCGGGCTGGGCGCGGCGGCTATCACCGGCTTGGTGCTGCTGCTCACCACCAAGCGCGCCGCCGCTCTGCGTGGCCTCGTGCTGCCATTGCTGGCGGCTTGCGGTCTGATGGCCGGGATTGTGGCGGCTGCTCTCGACACCCCATTCATGGCCGAGCGCCTCTCAACAATTGCACCCGATTTCGCCTTCCGTGCCGCGAATTGGCAAAGCGGGCTGCGGCTGCATAGCAAAACCGCCCTGGCCTGGGCGTTCGGAATGGGTGAGGGCAGCTTCCCCAGCCGATCGATCAACGCCGCCTCAGCCACCGACGGCCCATCCTATTTCCGAATCGAGCGCGCCGAGACACCTTCGCACGCAACGCTTATCATGCACGCGCCGTTCTATTTCGGCCAACGCCTGCCGTTTGCCGCAAATGGCGAAACGCTGACGCTCTCGCTCAACACCCGCGCGCAGAACTCCGGCGCACAACTCTTCGTCAATCTCTGCGAAAAACAGCTCGCCTATTCCTTTGATTGCGTGGGCCAAGCAATCCCGGTCGGCAGCGCGTGGCAGCCTGCCAGTGCCGCGCTAAAGGCCCCGAATTCCGGCAAACCGCTCGATATCAGCTTCTCCGCCCCCGCCGGATCGGTGATCGACCTCGCCGATCTGCATCTGCGCGACGCGGCTGGGCGAGATTTTCTCGTCAACGGTGATTTCGCCGATGGCGTGGCGCATTGGCTCGTCACCGATGATCATCATTGGCTGTGGCGGATTTTCGACCAGTATCTGATGACACTGTTCGAGGCGGGTGCGCTTGGGCTGCTGTCCTGGCTACTGCTGATTGCAGCCTCCATCCGCGGCGCCTGGATGTCGCAATCCGCACTCGGCGCTGCGATCATTGGAGGCGCGGTGGCGCTGTTGATCAACGCGCTGTTCGACGCCGTGCTCGAAGCGCCGCGATTGGCATTGTTGTATGATCTGCTGCTGCTGGCGGGGCTTGTTATGCCGTCTCTGCCAACGCGCGATCCGTCGCCAGAACCGCATGCAGCAGAACATTCGCCCCCGCCGTAACATCGGCCTCGGTCGCACTCTCCGCCTCGTTGTGGCTCAAGCCCCCCGCGCACGGGACGAAAATCATCGCGGTGGGCGCAACGCGGTTGATATAGGCACTGTCATGGCCGGCCCCAGAGACGATGGCGCGGGTTTTGTAGCCGAATGTCTCCGCCGCCGCCTCGATGCGGGCGCGGCAATCGGGGTTGAAATGCACCGCTGGTGCCGTCCACGTCTCCTCAAGCGTCAGCGCCAACCCGTCCGCCTCGGCAATCTCCGCCACCGCATCGCGCAACGCCACATCCATCTGCGCCAGTGTCGCGTCATCGGGGTGGCGCAAATCGATGGTGAAGAACACCTCACCGGGCACCACATTGCGGCTGTTAGGGCGGTTTTCGATCAAACCCACCGTGCCGAGCCCATCCGGCGCATGTGCCCGCGCCACGCGATTTGTGGCCTCAATCACCCGCGCCACGCCGAGGAGCGCATCCTTGCGCAGTCGCATCGGTGTCGCCCCGGCATGACCATCCAAGCCGATCATCGTCCCCTCATACCACCGGATTGACTGCACCCCGCTCACCACACCGATTGTGCAACCTTCCTCCTCTAAAATCGGTCCCTGTTCGATATGCAGTTCAAAATGCGCCGAAAGCGGATGGCCCAACGGAGCATCCCCGCGCGCGCCGATGCCGTCCATCGCGGTGTCAAACCGAATACCATCCCGATCCGCGCGAGAATGGCCGTAATCAAGGCTGAACACCCCGGCGAACACGCCCGAAGCCAACATCGCCGGCGCGTAGCGCGCGCCTTCTTCATTTGTCCAATTGATCACCTCAATCGGCGCTTCCGTCTCAATCCCCGCCTCATGCAAGCGCCGCAGAATTTCGAGGCCAGCAAGCACCCCTATCACACCGTCGAACTTGCCGCCGGTGGGTTGGGTGTCCAGATGAGAGCCGATGGCAATCGGCGGCAGCGCGTTGTTGCGCCCCGGCCTGCGGGCGAACATCGAGCCCATCGCGTCAATGCTCACCGTGCAACCCACCGCCTCCACCGCCGTCTTGAACCAAGCGCGAACCTTGGCATCATCCGCACTCAGCGCGAGCCGGTTGATCCCGCCTTTCGGCGTCGCCCCGAACTGGGCGGTCTCCATGATGCTGCTCCACAAACGAGCACTATCGACGGCGAGGTTCTGCGTCATGATGGCAATATTCTCCTCTAACCCATTGCCGCCAGCACCGCACGCGCGGTTTCTGACCACTTGGTTGGCACGAACACCCGCGCAATTTCATCGCACCAACGGATGCTGTCGCCCGGATCAAGCAGCACCCGCTCAATATGTCGTGCCGTATCTTCAGGGTCTAGCGGGTCGAAATAGCGCGCCAGCCTGCCGCCAGCTTCCGGCAGCGCCATCGCATTGGCTGCAAACACTGGCTTGCCGAAACAAAGGCTCTCCGTCACGGCAATGCCCCAACCCTCATACAGCGCCGGAAACACGGTGAAGGCACAGCCGCGATAAAGCGCGCTGAGGGTTGCATCATCTGGATCAAGGATAATTTCGATGTTCGGATCGCTGCCCCGCGCCAGCCGCTCGCGCATGTCATGGGTCAAAGGGCCGACAGAGCCCGCAAACACCAACTTGGGCATCTGCCCAGGCTTCACCCGTGCCGCAAGCCGCCGCCACGCCTCGACAACAACATTGTGGTTCAGCCGGATTTCAATCGGTCCAGCCACCAGAGCGTAAGGCACATCAATGCGCGTCGCCGGGTTGTCGGCGTTGCCCAGGCTGGCCAGCGTGCCGTCGCCCAGGCGGATACGAATCGTCTCAATCTCCGGTCGCTTGCGCTCGCGCCGATACGCCGCAATGTCACGCGCGGTGGCGAGTGAAGGCACCAGCACATGCGCGGCCAGATCGAGCATGCCGTCGAGCCACGTCGCAAAATTGATGCTCTCGTCCGGCGGATACCACTCGGGCCGCCGCAGCCGCGCGAGATCATGGATCAGTGCTGCAATCCGCGCACCTTGGTGTTGTGCTGCGGCAACGCCTGCGACAAACTCCGGCACCATCCAGCCATGTGTTGCCACCAGCACGGTGTCACCACGCTTGAACCGGATTGGTGTTGCGTCTTGGATGCCAATGAAAGCACCCGCGCCATCCGGGCGGATTTCAACAACGCGGATCGTGTCTGACGCCGCCGCCAGCATCGCGGTGGCCACCCCACGCATCGCGCGGATCCGCTCATTGCGCGTGCCGCTCTCAAGCGTGATGTAAAGCGTGGGGACGACGTGGCTCATAACATGATCACCCGCAGCAAATCGCGCACCACCTCATCCCAACCGCGCATCATCATCGGCGGCTTCACCGGCGGATCAACCAGCCAAGCGCGGATCCGTGCAGCAATGCCCGCCGCATTGGTCGGGTCGAACGGCACTGCGCCATAGGAGGCGAAGGCGGAGAGGCAGGGTGCGCCGAACAATTGCGCATTATGCGTACCTCGCCCCCAGCCGGTGGCCGCCGCCATCGCCACCGCGAACACGCAATCTCGCGCCAACGCGGCAATCTGCGCCGGGCTTGGAAACAAAATCACCCGTGCGCGGCCGTTCAGGAGATGGCTGTTAGCCAGTTGCTCCAACGTATCCCCGGCCTGCGCGCCGATCGGGCCCGCAATCACCAAATCTGGGACCATCCCGATCGGCATCGTCTCCAACAGCCTGCGCCAAACCAGCAGGAGGTTGCGCGTCTGCCCGGCCTCACCGATTTCGCCTGAGGCGAAAATGAACGGGCGGGGATGTGCTGGTCCCTCCAGCGGTGTGCTCGCATCTGCCGCGGAGCCGATCACCATCGTGCCGTCAACCCCGGCGGCTTGCAGCGCGTCGGCGGCGGCTTGGGCGTGAGCGATGCGGATTTTGGTGACAGGCGCGGTGCGTTCCAGCCATAGCTGCGCGGCTTCCACGTCGCGCAACTCGCGCCAATCCGGACGGGCCAGCACCGTCACGTTGGTCGCCAGAAGCACCATCCGCGCCCCGCACGCTGCCACCCGCGCTGCATCACCGCTCAGGGCGAGCATGATGAACACATCCTCAGCCTGCGGCATCTGCAAGCCGTCATCCGGCTGCAAAGCGGGCGACCAGTCCAGCATTTCACGCAGTGGCGCAGCGCCCGACAGTTCGGTGGGCAGCACGATGAGCTGTTCCCGGAATTCATCTATTGAGAGAATTTGCAGCCCCGGCACGCGTTGGCAAATCACCACGGTTTGGCCAGCAGCACCCAGCGCCGCGTTCAACCGAATGGCATACATGCCCGCGTCGCTGCCAGGCCGCAAACCGGTGATATCGAGCCAAATCCTGCGCGCCACGGCTTCACCCTCCAGCGCGGACGCCGCCGCCGCTTTAGACCCTGCGAACCGTGTATGTCTGTTCGAGCATTTTCACAATTTCAGCCCCGTGGGCTG
>CAIZGT010000529.1 GCA_903932545.1 uncultured Rhodospirillales bacterium | reverse complement strand
CGGTGGCCCTGCGCCCGATCAGGCCGGAGCCGGGTTGGTTGATGCTGTTGCCTGCGCTGCGCTTGTAGATGCGGGCGCGGGCGAACATCACCGAGGCCACCGCAAGCGCCGCGAAGATCAGCACTTGCGCGCCAAAGCTTATCTCCACCAGCAGCAACAACAGGCCGGTGCCAAGGGCTGCGAGGCCGAGCCAGAGCAGGAAGATGCCGGGGATCACCACCTCGAAAATCACCAGCACCACACCGGCAGCGAGCCAGAGTTCGGCGATTGTGCTCAGGAACCGCATGGCTCAGCCTCCGGTGCGTGGGATGGTCCCGGGCGTGACGACGCCGGGTTGCAGCAGCGTGAGCGCCTGCGCAATACCGCCTGCCAGAGCGGCGGCTTCCATCGGCACCACCACCATTTTGCTGTTCGGCGAGTTGGCCAGCGCCTTGAACGCCTCGACGTAGCGATCAGCGATGAAGTAGCGCAGCGCCGGTTCACCGCCATCGCGCGCCGCATCCGCCACCAAAGTGGTGGCCTTCGCCTCGGCGGCGGCGAGACGTTCGCGGGCCTCAGCGTCTCGATTGGCGGCTTCCTGGCGACCTTCGGCAGCGAGGATCAGGCTTTGCTTGTTGCCCTCGGCGCGCTTGATCGCCGCCTCGCGCTCACCCTCCGCCTTCGCCACGGTGGCGCGGCGTTCGCGCTCGGCGGTCATTTGCAGGTTCATCGCCAGGATGAGGTTTTCCGGGGGCTCGATCTTGCGGATTTCCACCCGACTGACCTTCACACCCCACGGATGGGTGGCCCCATCAAGGATGGTGAGCAGCTGGGTGTTGATCCGATCCCGCGAGGCCAATGCCGAGTCGAGCGGCATTTCGCCGATCACCGCGCGAATATTGGTCATCGCCAGCGTGGTGAGCGCCTGTTCCAAATTCTGCACCTGATAAGCGGCTTTCTCGGCCTCCAGAATGCGATAATAAATCACACCATCGGCGGACACGGTGGCGTTGTCGCCGGTGATCACAGTCTGCTCGGGGATGTCGAGCACGTTCTCCTGCACGTTCAGGCGGCGGCCAACGCGGTCCATATACGGGACGATGAAATTCAGGCCGGGTTGCAGCGTGCGGGTGAAGGCACCAAAGCGTTCCACCGTCCAGATCGAGCCTTGTGGGACGGTTTTGGCACCGGAGTAAATCGTTACCACCACCAGAATGATGACGAAAATCCACAGCACGGCGAAAGGATGGTCGAACATGATTGTCTCCCGAAGGCGGGTGCAGATGGCTTGCGCGCGATCACCAACAGCATAGCATGGCGGCAACCAATAAGGAGGACGCGCCATGATCACGGGTGCCAAAACACATTTGCCGGTCGATTTGACTGGACTTCGCGTGGCCATAACAGGTGCCGCTGGCGGTATCGGCCGCGTGATGGCGGACAGCTATGCCGCCTGCGGGGCGCGCGTGTTCATATCTGACGTCGATCAAGCAGCACTGGCCGATTGCCCGCATGCCGGCATGTTCGCCGATGCGGGGGACAGCGTCTCGATGGAGGGGTTTGTTGATGCGGCGGTGGCAGCACTCGGCGGGCTGGATGTGTTGGTCAACAACGCCGGCATCGCTGGGCCCACCAAGCGGGTGGAGGACGTGACGCCTGAGGAGGTGGAAGAGACGCTGCGGGTTGATCTCGCCTCGATGTTCCACACCGTGCGACGTGCGATCCCGGCGCTGAAGCAGGCGGGGGGTGGTTCGATCATCAACCTGTCCTCCGCCGCTGGCCGCTTCGGCTTTCAGTTGCGCTCGCCCTATGCGGCGGCGAAATGGGGGGTGATTGGGTTCACCAAAACGCTCGCCATCGAACTCGGGCCAGACGGGATTCGGGTGAACGCGATCCTGCCGGGCTTGGTTGATGGCCCGCGCATTCGCCGGGTGATCGCCGCCAAAGCAGCAGCGGCGGGGATTGGCGAGAATGCGCAGACCGAAAAGGCGGTTGGCACCACCTCGCTGCGCGCGTTCGTCACACAACACGATATCACCAACATGGCGCTGTATCTCTCCAGCCCGTTCGGGG
>CAIZGT010000528.1 GCA_903932545.1 uncultured Rhodospirillales bacterium | reverse complement strand
GACATGGTAAAAGACGGCTCGCTGAAAGGCCCGTTGCTGACCAGCTTCGTGATGGGCGTGCCGTATGGCTTCCAGGTGAGCCCCGAGACGGTGATCTATGGCCGCAATCTGTTGCCGCATGATGCGCAATTCACTGCCATCGGCATCGGCCGCTCGGTGTTCCAAACCGTGGCGCAATCCTACCTCGCGGGCGGGCATGTCCGCGTTGGGCTGGAGGATGGCGTTTATATGTCGCGTGGTGTGTTGGCCGAGAGCAATGCGCAAATGGTGGAGAAGGCACGCCGGATGGTGGAAGACCTCGGCGCGCAGATCGCCAATCCGCGTGAGGCGCGCGAGATTATTGGTTTGCCCACACGGTTGGCGGATTGAGGCGTCACAACCCATCATTGCGAGCGGCGCGTGGTGGGTTGGTTTGATTGAAGTTGGGATTCTACATGCTCGAAGTTCTCGCCACCTGCCTGCGCTTGCACGAAAAAGCCGCAACGGCCGAAACCGTGCAGCCCACGATTGAAACCCGCACCCTCTCACGCGGGCCGAATGACGTGCTGATCGAAATCAGCGCGGCGGCGGTCAATACGTCTGACGTGAAGGCGGCCATCGGCATGATGCCGTATGCTGTGTTCCCGCGCACCCCGGGGCGGGATTATGCGGGCGTGGTGATTGATGGCCCAGCCGCGTTGATGGGGGCCGAGGTGTTCGGCTCCTCCGGCGATCTCGGCATCAGGCGAGACGGCACGCATGCCACGCATCTTGTGGTGGAAGCCGATGCGGTGGCGCGCAAGCCGTCCAATATCACGCTCGCCGAGGCCGCTGGGATTGGTGTGCCGTTCGTCACCGCCATTGAGGGCTTCAACCGTGCGGGTTTGCCGATGCCGGGCGAGACCGTGCTGATCCTTGGCCTGAACGGCAAAGTGGGCCAAGCGGCGGCACAGATTGCGACATGGCGAGGTGCTCGCGTGATCGGCGTGGTGCGCAAGAACGAGCCCTATGTCGGCCACGCCTCCGCGCCGATTGAAGTGATCGACTCATCCACCACCAAAGTTGGTGAGACAGTGCGCGCCCTCACCAATGGGCACGGGGCAGATATCGTGTTCAACACGGTGGGTGATCCGTATTACCAGGACGGTCATGAATCGACCGCCAAATTGGGCCGCCATATTCTGATCTCAGCGGTCAATAAGATCGTGCAATTTAACATTTTTGAGTTCTACCGCGGTCGCCACACCTATGTCGGCATCGACACCCTCGCCCTCTCCTCGATTGAGACCGGGCAGGTGCTGCGTGAACTCGCGCCGGGCTTTGCGTCCGGCCATCTGCGCCCGTTCCCGATTATGGACAGTGCCATCTACCCGCTCAGCCGTGCGGCAGACGCGTATGTGGCGGTTTTGAGTTCGTCGCGGGATCGGGTGATATTCGATCCTACGGCCTGATATCCATTTCTGGTTCCTGGGGAGGACACCATCATGAAGACATTCTTGCGGGCTTGCGTGGCCGTGCTGGCGTTGGGCGTCTCGTTCAGCGCTCAGGCACAATCGACTGTAAAACTCGGCCTCGGCTTTGGCGTCGGCTTCCTGCCGATGTTCATCGCCCAGGAGCAGCATCTGGTTGAAAAATACGCCAAGGCGGCGGGGCTTGATGTGACGGCAAGCTATGTCCGCTTCTCTGGCTCCGGCGCGATGCAGGATGCGATTTTGTCGCAGGCGATTGACGCGGGTGGTTACGGTATCGGCGCGATGTTGATCGCCTGGGACAAGGCACACGGCACCGGCAACCAGCTTGTCGGCATTTGCGGCATCAATTCCACGCCGCTGGTGTTGGTGACCAACAAGGCCGACGCAAAGGATATCACCGATCTGGCACAGACCGACAAAATCTCGATGCCCGCTTTGATCTCACCGCAGATGTATGCGCTGCAAATGATCGCCGAGAAGCGCTTCGGCGCGGGCCAGCAGGATCATTTCCGCACCCAGGTGGTATCACTGCCGCATCCGGAATCGGTGAACTCGCTGCTCACCGGGGCTACTGAGGTGAAGGCGTATTTCTCCACACCGCCATTTACCAAAATCGTGCTCGATAGCGGCAAAACCCATGTTCTGACCACGTCCGAAGAGGCGTTTGGCGGGCGTTCGACGTTCCTGGCGATTGGCGCGACCAAGCGTTACCTCGACGCCAACCCGAAAATGGCGGGCGTGATCCAAGCGGCGATGCTCGAAGCCGGCGATTTGATCCGCAACCACCCTGATCAGGCAGCGGAGATCTACCTCAAGGTGGAGCCGCAGAAATCGCTTGATGTTGCGGCGGTGACGGAGATGCTCAAAGCCGAGCATGACGATTTTGGCGTGGAAGTGAGCGGCGTGAAGACGCTGGCGGATTTCATGGGGCGCGTGGGCCAGTTGAAACGTATCCCGGCCAGCGTGGATGACGTGTTTCTGCCGATTGCAGGTGTGAAGAGCAACTAACCCCCGGCCATTGCGAGCGAGATGCGGCAATCCAGCGCGCCATTGGCCGCAGCGCGATGGATTGCTGCGCTGCGCTTGTAATGCCGAAATTTTATGGATTGGCGGCGATAAAACTCTCGCGCAGCCCGCGCTCTGAAAGCCCCTTGCCAATCACCACCAAAAAACTCCCCGCATCCAGCCTATCCTCTGCGATAGGTTGGAGCGGGTGAACATCGTGGTGTATGGCCTGCAACACCATCGCTTGTGGCTGACCGCGCAGTCGCAGCACGCCCTTGATGCGCATGATATCAGCGCCGCGCACGGAGAGCACGGAGTCGAGCCAGTTTTTAACGTGGCTCCAGTCCAGTTGATCGGCACGCAGCAAGACCGATGAAATATCGCCATGCACTGTAGGGCGAGCGTATCCCGCCACGGGTCGGCGGGATGCGCCGGCCCTACAACTCAACACATTCTCGCCGCTCACACCGCGCAACATCTCGGCCTGCGGGTTCAAACGCCACAGCATCCCCTCCGCCGCGTTGATCTGCGCAAGCGAGGCCAGATCCGTTTTGGTCAGCACAATCCGATCCGCGAACGCCACCTGCATCCGTGCGGTGTCATGCGCATCCAATTGCGCAACCGCGTTCAACGCATCTGCCGTGGTGACAATCGCCTCCAGCCGACATGCATCGCCGAGTGACTGCGCGACCGGGGCCGGATCTGCCAGCCCGGTTGTCTCGATCACAATTCGGGAAAACCATGGCAATTCGGCGCTCGCGCGTTTGCGCAGCAATTCGGCCAGCGTGTCGGCAATATCGCCGCGCACGGTGCAGCAGATGCAGCCATTCTTGAGCAACACCGCATCCTCAATCGCCTGCTCGATCAGCAGATGATCCAGCCCGATTTCACCAAACTCGTTCACGATCACCGCGGTGTCGCGCAATTCTGGCAGGCGCAGCAGCGCGTTCAGCAGCGTGGTTTTGCCACTGCCGAGAAACCCGGTGAGGATCGTCACCGGAACCGCTGGCACCTCTTGACTCATCGTCCCTCACACGGCGTGATCAGACTATAAATAAGCCGAGGAATCCCGTCATGGCGCAACCTGAATCCCTCAACATGAAGCTGATTGCGCATGACCGCCTCGCGGGCTTTGGCGGCATTGGCGAGGGGATGAGCATGCAACTCACCGCCAATGGCCGCCGCATTCTCTGGCTCGCCCACGAATCCGCACCAAAGAACTTCACCGGCGTTGACGTGACCGACCCATCCAAGCCGCGCGTGATCTGCCAGACCGAGCTGCCACATCGCAATGTGCGCTCCAATTCGCTGGAAGTTTGCGGTGATCTGATGGCGGTGGCGTATCAAACCTCCACCCACGGATTGCAGCCAGCGGGGGTTGAGATGTTCGACATTTCCGACCCGGAAAACCCGCGCGCGATCGGTTTTTTTGACTGCTCCGGCCCATGTTCGCGCGGCGTGCATCAGGTGTGGTTCATTGACCACAAGACCGTCTATTTCGCAGGTGGCGCACCGGATTTCACCCCGCGCAATTTGCTCGATGACCAGCCATTCCGCGCCATCGACGTGAGCGACCCAACCGAGCCGCGCGAGATCAGCCGGTGGTGGTTCCCTGGCACGGCGCAGGGCGATGACGCGCCGCCAGTGCCGCGTCATCCGAAATTTGACAGCGGTTGGCGCTGCCATAACACCAACGTGTATCCGCAACGGCCTGATCGCGCTTATCTTGGCTATCTGGATGGTGGCGCGATTATTCTGGACATCTCAGATATCGGCAGCCCGAAAATGGTGTCGCACTGGAATCCGCATCCGCCCTTCCCAGGCTTTACCCACACCGCGATGCCGCTGTTTGACCGCGATCTGCTCGTGGTGAGCGATGAGTGCGTGTACGACGATGGCAAGGATTGGCCAAAATTGGTGTGGATGCTCGACATGCGCATCGAAACCAATCTGGTGCCGATCTCCACCCTGCCACTGCCGCCGGTAGAGGAGCACATGTATCGCGGCGGTCGCTACGGCGCGCATAATTTGCATGAGAACCGCCCCGGCCCGTCATTTCGTTCTGACACGCTGCTGTTTGGCACCTATTTCAACGGCGGCATTCGGGTGCATGACATCACCAACCCGTTCCAGCCGACGGAGATTGCGCATTACGTGCCCGAAGCGCCGGCGCCGGAGCAGAAATCGATCCAGATCAACGATGTGTACGTGGACGAGAACCGGGTGATCTATGGTGCGGAT
>CAIZGT010000527.1 GCA_903932545.1 uncultured Rhodospirillales bacterium | reverse complement strand
GCGACGCGGGCGGCTTCGGCCATCTCGGCCCCGCTGGCGAGCAGGACGGCGAAGGCTGCGATCAACGTGTCTCCGGCGCCGGAGACATCGGCCACTTCGCGCGCTTGGGTGGGCAGATGCACCGGGGGCTGATGTTGGCGCACCAGTGTGAGCCCCTTTGCCGAGCGAGTGACCAGCACCGCTTCCGCGCCGGATGCGGCCAGGGCGGCGCGGCCCGCGGCAACTGCCCCGTCATCGGTGGCGGCCGACATGCCGGTGGCAGCGGAGACTTCCAACTCATTCGGCGTCAGCACCGAGACGCGCGCATAGGCCTGCAAATCCGAGCGTTTCGGGTCGGCGATGATCTGCTTGCCCGCCTTGCGCGCCATCTCGATCGCGGGGCCGAGGACGGCATCGGGCAGCACGCCTTTGGCGTAATCGGACAGCACCACCACGTCCGCCTCTGGCAACGCGGCGCGGTAGGTGTCGAGCAAGGCGGCGATTGTGCCGGCGTTGATCGGGCCCGACTCTTCCTCGTCTAGCCGCAGCATCTGGTGGGCGGCGGACATGAAGCGGGTTTTCACCGTGGTGGGGCGGTCCGACAGCGTGATCGGGCGCAGGGTGATCGGGCCTGCAAGTTTTTCAACTTCAAACCCAGCCTCATCATCGCCCAGCAAGCCGATCAGAATCGCCTGTGCGCCCAACGCCTCGATGTTCTTCGCAACATTGCCGGCGCCTCCCAACACCGCACGGCGCTGCTGGGCGCGCAGCACCGGAATAGGCGCTTCGGGCGAGATCCGGCGCACATCACCGCTCACATAGCGGTCCAGCATGATGTCACCGAGCACCAGAATTGTGCAGGTGCTGAAGGGCGAAAGCGACTTCAAGCGGCAATCCTTACAGGTCTTTGCAGTGCAATAGCCCCGATTTCAGCCGCGGGCGAGGGGCTTTGCCGCAGGTGGTGGCGACTTCTGCGGGAACCGGCACCAGGGTGCTGCATCACACCGCCAGCATTCCGGCGTCCGCGCCTTGCACACATAGCGTCCGTGCAGGATCAGCCAGTGATGCGCATCGCGCAGCATCTCCGGCGGGATGCGTTTGACGAGCTTGTCTTCCACCTCGCGCACGTTTTTGCCGGGTGCTATGCCGGTGCGATTGCCGAGGCGGAAGATATGCGTGTCCACCGCCATCGCCGCCTCACCGAAAATCACGTTGAGCACCACATTCGCGGTTTTGCGTCCAACGCCGGGCAGGGCTTCGAGCGATTCGCGATCAGCGGGCACCACGCCGTTGTGCTTCTCAATGAGCTGCGCGGCGAGGGCGGCGACGTTGCGCGCCTTGCCCTGCCACAGCCCAATGGTTTTGATGAGCTGGCCGATGCGCTCAGCCCCCAATGCCACCATCGCTTCAGGCGTGGGGGCAGCGGCAAACAAAGCCGGCGTGACCTTGTTCACCGCCACATCGGTGGTCTGCGCCGACATCACCACGGCGACCAGAAGAGAGAAGGCATCGGTGTAAACCAAATCACTCTTCGGGTTGGGGTGCGCACGGGCGAGGGCTTCGAGAAACAAACGCGTGTCGGGCAGGGTCATTTGTTTCGCGCGGGCCATGCGCGGTTTCGGGGGGGCAATTGTCATGCTGAAGTGTTGGCGTGCATGATAAGGGCTTGCAAGCCACTCATTCATGCTAATTCAGGATGATGTCTGAAACGCCATTGTTCCAAGCCGAAGTTGTTCCGCACCGCAGCCTCTCGGCGCGCGGCATGAACGTGCTGTTGGCCGTTGTGGCGGCGATGGTGGCGATCAATGCTGCAGTCTTCGTGGTGCTCGGCGCGTGGCCGGTGGCGGGGTTCTGCGGCGTGGAATTATTGCTCGCCACGATTCTGTTTCGCCTCAACGTGCGCGCGGGGAAGGGCAGCGAATATCTCACGCTTACTCATGCCGGCCTGAAAATCGAGCGCGTGGAGCCGAACGGCACGCGCCGCGCCACCACGCTCACTCCGGCATGGCTGAAACTGTCCCTCGAAGAACGCCCTGGTCGCGCGCCTTTGTTGGTTGCCACGGAGCGGCGCCGACAGGTGGAGATCGCGCGGGATCTGGGTGAGGAGGAAAAACGCAGCCTCGCCTCTGCATTGTCCGAAGCGCTGGATCGGTTGCGCAATCCCCTGTTTGACAATCCGCAACTGCGCGATGACTGGGCAGATTAAGCGTCGGGTGTCAGCGACTTCACCAGTTCAAAAATCCGTTTGCGCACCGCAGGATCGGTGATGCGGTAATAGGCGCGCACCAATTCGAGCGTCTCGCGCCGGTTGAGGGCGTCGTCTTGGCCGTAGCTGGCACCCGAACCGAACCCGTCTTGCGCATCCGCAAAACCCGGCATCAGCTTGCGCGGGGTATAGCCGCCGGGGGTGCCGCCATACACGGCGGCAACGGCTTCCGGCATGTCGTCGAAGAAGAAGCTGATTGGCACATCGAGCACGCGCGCCAGATCATATAGACGGGACGCGCTCACCCGGTTTACGCCACGCTCGTATTTCTGCACCTGCTGAAAGGTCAGCCCGAGCGCGTCGCCCAAGCGTTCCTGCGACATGCCCATCAAAGTCCGTCGCAGTCGCATCCGCGTGCCGACATGCACATCAATTGGGCTGCTGTGCTTGGCTTCACGATCGGGCTTATCGACATCGAAGCCGGTGGGAAGCGGGTCCATCGGGTGACCACCTGAATGACAGATTCAAAAAGACACGTACAGACGATTAACGACTGCCTGCGGTTGTCTCATTCTTTAACTGCACAACCAAAAATAGTCAACAAATGGTTAAGAACCCCCCGACTGGTCACGCCTTGGCGCGCGGGCGTCGGCTCAGCCACAACCCGCTGCCGAGGCAGGTCAGGGCCAGCGTCAACGGGATCAGCAGACCGAGGCGCGCGAATGGCGTCGGCGGCAATGCGCCAGGGAGTTTGGCCAACAGCACGCCCTGCTCACCCATCCCCAAACGGCCCAGTTCGCGGCCATAGGCATCAAAGCCTGCGGTGATGCCGGTGTTAGCAGCGCGCATGATCGGCAAACCCTCCTCCACCGCGCGCATCCGCACCGCTGCGAGGTGCTGGCGCGGGCCGGTGGAATTGCCAAACCAGGAATCGTTCGTGATGTTGACCATCCACGCCGGACGGTC
>CAIZGT010000526.1 GCA_903932545.1 uncultured Rhodospirillales bacterium | reverse complement strand
TTTCGCGCTTTTCCTTGGCTATGACGATCCTGGAGAATTTTCCGCCACGCTGATGCATCACTTCCATCATGTGCAACACCGTTATGAGGAGGTGTTTGCCGCCGTCTCAGGTGGCGACGCAACATTGAACTTCGGTGAAATGGAAGCGCGGCCTGAGACCATAACCGCGTTGCGGGCCATGGGCTTTGTCTCACCTGAGCGCATGGTTGACATCATAGCAGCTTGGTTCGCTGGTCGGGTCCGGGCATTGCGATCCAATCGTGCGCGCGAATTGCTCGATGCTGTGCTGCCGGTGATGCTGGAAGCGCTGGCGCGTCAACGTGAGCCTGATGAAGCGTTTATCCGGTTCGCCGGGCTGATGGAAAACCTGTCTGCTGGCGTGCAGATACTCTCGATGTTTCAACGCAATGCCGAACTTGCTGGCCGCGTTGCGGACGTGCTGGGCGCGGCCCCTCAATTGGCGGACCATTTGGCGCGCACGCCTTCGGCACTCGATGGCCTGCTTGGACTTTCGGATTCCAGCGCCCCAGTGCGGCAAATGCGGGCGAGGCTGGTTCAGGCGCGCAGCCTTGAAGAGGCCATTGCGGCCATTCGCGCCACTGTCCGGGCCCGCGAGTTTGCAATCTCCGTCGCCACTTTGGAAGGGCGGATGGACGCAGATGCCGCTGGATTGCTGCGCGCCGATCTCGCCGATGCAGCCCTTGCCGGGCTGTTGCCGCGCGTGCTGGACGATTTTGCCAGCCGCCATGGCACTGTGCATGACGGTGGCATGGTGGTGGTCGCGATGGGCAAGGCAGGCGCGCGCGAGACAATGGCAGGTTAGGACCTCGATCTGATGCTCATCTATGATCATCCTGAGCACGTCACCGAAAGCCACGGTGCGCGGAACCTCCCGGCGAGCCAGTGGTTCATTCGCGCGGTGCACGCCTTTGTTGCAGCCCTCACTGCGCGCGATGCCGAAGGCCCAATTTATGAGGTGGACATGCGGCTTCGGCCGTCCGGCAACAAAGGGCCGGTTGCGGTGTCGTTGCCCTCCTTCGTCGCCTATCACGCGCGTGATGCCTGGACATGGGAGCGGATGGCGCTCACCCGCGCCCGCGTGGTTGCTGGACCACCTCGGCTCCGGGTGCGTGTTGCAGCCGCGATTGCCCAGGCGATTGCTGGCGGTGACCGCAGCAAAATCCGGACTGACGCCACAGCCATGCGCGTTCGGATGCTGCGTGATTTACCTCCTGTCAGCTCTTGGGACGTGAAGATGCGTGCCGGTGGGCAGATTGAGGTGGAGTTCATTGCGCAGACTTTGCAACTCCGCTTCGGGGCGGTCTCGCAAACCTTGCGTTATGCGGTCGCGACCTTGGCCGAGCGCGGTGATATTGCCGGCGCTGATGCCGAGTTGTTGATCCGAGCCGACCGGACGTGGCGCGCCCTCCAATCTGTTCTCCGACTCACACTCGGGTCTCGTCCCCCGGTGGAATTGTCTGATAGCGTGTTGCCCACCGTGTTGCGGGTGATGAACGATACGGGCGTGCAGGCGGTTGACTTGATGGCATTGCGAACCACTCTGGAAGAACTGGCGCAACAGGTTCGCGCGGCGTTCGTGCGATTGATAGGAGAGATCGAGACATGACCTTGGAGATTGGCCAACCCGCCCCGGATTTCAGTATGGCCGCCACTTCAGGCCGCACCGTCAGCCTCGCCGGGCTGAAGGGGAAGCCATTCGTTTTGTATTTCTATCCCAAGGCC
>CAIZGT010000525.1 GCA_903932545.1 uncultured Rhodospirillales bacterium | reverse complement strand
TCTGGGCGTCGCTGAACACCGGGCTGTATCTGATGAACCATCGTCAGGTGCAGAACTGGATTCCGCTCGACAAGCGCCACAAAACCCTGCCCCGCGCCTTGCGCGAATTGGGGCATGATCCGGCACTGATCGGCTACACCACCACGCCCCCCGACCCCACCATCACCGCCCCTGCGGACCCGCGGTTTCGCAATCTGGGTGATCTGATGGATGGCTGGCGGCCAGTGGGCGATTTCGGCCCCGATCACGACCATTATTTCGGCTGGCTCGCCCAACAAGGCTACGAATTGCCGCCCAATCGTGATGACATCTGGCTGCCCGAGGGCATCGACGCCCGCCCCGGCGCCACCAACCGCCCCGCCCGCATCCCCGCCCATCTCTCCGACAGCGCCTTCTTCACCGAAAAGGCGCTGGAATATCTCAAAGGGCGCGACGGCAAACCGTTTTTCCTCCATCTGGGCTATTACCGCCCACACC
The DNA here is from genome assembly GCA_903932545.1 of uncultured Rhodospirillales bacterium. Classification (GTDB taxonomy): domain Bacteria; phylum Pseudomonadota; class Alphaproteobacteria; order Acetobacterales; family Acetobacteraceae; genus CAIQQQ01. The sequence continues at coordinate 1,028 of CAIZGT010000525.1, read as the reverse complement.
CACCCTTCGTCGCATCAGCGCCCTATCACGCGATGTACCGCCCGGACGACATGCCAAAACCCGTCCGCGCCGCCTCCGCCGAGATCGAGGCAATGCAGCATCCGCTGCTCGCCCAATATCTGCGCAACTCCAAGCAAAGCAGCTATTTTCAGCGCGGCGAGGGGCTATCAGCCGCGCTCACCGAGACCGAAATCGCCCAAATGCGCGCCACCTATTACGGCATGATCAGCGAAGTCGATGATTGCCTCGGCCGCGTCTTCGCCCATCTGGACGCAACCGATGCTTGGAACAACACGCTGGTCATCTTCACCTCCGACCACGGCGAACAACTCGGCGATCATCACCTGCTCGGCAAACTCGCCTATTTCGATGAGAGCTTCCGCGTCCCACTCGTCATCGCAGACCCCGATGCCCACACCACGCGGGGCCAGGTGGTCTCAGCGCCCACCGAGAGCGTGGACATCATGCCAACCATCATCAACTGGCTCGGCGGCACCATCCCCAACGCCTGTGATGGCCGCAGCCTGCTGCCCTTCCTTGCTGGCGATCCTCCCGCCGATTGGCGCGATGCACTGCATTACGAGTTTGATTTCCGCAACGTGCTGGCAAGCGACCTCGAAGCTGCGCTGGACTTGGGCATGGATGAGTGCACGCTGATGGTGGTGCAAGACAGCGCCTTCAAATACGTCCACTTCACCGCTGCCCCGCCACTGTTATTCGACCTGAAGCTCGACCCGGCACAATTTTGCAACCGCGCCGATGATCCCGCCTATCGCGACATCACGCTGCGCTACGCCCAACAGGCGCTATCATGGCGGATGCGCCATGCTGATCGCAGCCTGACCCATTACCGCGCCTCGCCCCAAGGCTTGGAAATCCGAGACCGCTCTGGCGCTTGCCGCACCGTTACCGCTTCCGACGATGCCTGACACCGCCGCACCGCTGCTGAGCATGCGCCACTTGAGCGTTGCGTGCAGCGCCGTGCCAGCACGCTGCGGCGTGAGCCTGAACGTCACGCGCGAAGAACC
>CAIZGT010000524.1 GCA_903932545.1 uncultured Rhodospirillales bacterium | reverse complement strand
TTTTTTCTTATATATAAAATTCACTTAATTTTTCTATTCCGCATCTATTAGCTCTAACGCGTAGATTCCGAAGCTGTTCTCCTTGGCCATACATCCTGAATGATGGCGAAAGCCCGTGATACCGCACGGATGATCGTCGCACAGAAGCCCTTACGAGCAACGCTATAAGGGAAGTGCTTTGCAGTTGGAGCCAACATGCCCGAGCCTTTGGCGCGCCCACTTCCGACAAGACGCTATCTACTTGGTTCGTGTGCGATGATCATGGCCACCACAATCGTAGGCGGATGTTCGGCCACGAGCTTTGCCAGCCCGGCAACCAACGCAGCGGCCACACCACCGGTGCAGGTCTCCCCTGGCGGTTGGTTATTCTTCACCCCCGAGGAAGCCGCGTTGGTGGAGGTACTGGTCGATAGGCTCATCCCGCCCGACCCAACCACGCCGGGCGGCAAAGATGCGGGTGTAGCGGTGTTTATCGACCGCCAACTCGCCGGGCCATATGGCAGCGCTTCAGCCCTCTACATGCGCCCACCGTTCGCCGACGGGCTGCCGAACCAAGGGCCACAATCCCCCCTCACCCCGGCAGCGCGATACCGCCAAGCCCTCGCGGCACTTGATCAGCACAGCCGCAACAGCTTCGCGGGCAAGGCGTTTCAGGAGATTCCGCAAGATCAGCAGATTGCGATCATCAAGCGCATGGAGAGCGGCAATCTGACACTCAACAATTCCAATGGCCGCGCATTTTTTGAAATTCTGCTCGCCAACACCAAAGAGGGCTTCTTCGCCGATCCGATTTATGGCGGCAATCGCGGTATGGTGGCCTGGAAAATGATCGGCTTCCCAGGGGCGCATTACGACTATCGCGACTGGGTTGGCCGCCACAATGAGCGCTACCCGAAACCGCCGGTCGGCCTGTCGGGGAGCGCCACCTGATGGCCCGCGTGTTGCCCGCAACCGATGTGGTGATCATCGGCCTTGGCTGGACCGGATCAATCCTGGCGCAAGAACTCACCCAAGCCGGTCAGCGTGTGGTGGCAATTGAGCGCGGCGCTTGGCGCAACACCGCCACCGATTTCCCCACCACTTTCGCACAGGATGAACTGCGCTATCACATCCGCCACGGCCTGTTCCTCACACCGGCGCAAGAGACGCTGACATTTCGCAACAACGCCACGCAAACCGCGCTGCCCATTCGCAGTTGGGGTTCGTTCATGCCGCCCAATGGGGTGGGCGGTGGCGGCGTGCATTGGAACGGCCAAACCTGGCGTTTCAATCCCACCGATTTCCGCCTGCGCTCCCACCTCACCGAACGCTATGGCGCGGGGGCTTTGCCAGCCGACATGACGATCCAGGATTGGGATGTCTCGTATGACGAGTTGGAGCCGCATTACGACCGCTTCGAATATCTGTGCGGCACATCGGGCTTGGCCGGGAACATCGCGGGCAAGCTCCAGCACGGCGGCAATCCGTTCGAGGGCAGCCGGGCACGCGGCTACCCCACGCCGCCGATGCAGCAACCCTATGCGCCAACCCTGTT
>CAIZGT010000523.1 GCA_903932545.1 uncultured Rhodospirillales bacterium | reverse complement strand
CCGTGAAGGATTTTCAGCCGGTTGGGTTAATGGGCACCTTCGACATCGTAATCGTCACCAACCCGCAGTCGCGCTTCAAAACGCTGCAGGACTTGGTTAGCTGGACCAGGGAGAATCCCGGCAAGCTCAATATCGGTTGTATCAATATCGGTAGTACGCAGCACCTGACGGCGCTCCTATTCAAGTCGCAGGCCGGGCTGGATGCCCAGGTGATTCCCTTCAATGGAACGCCTGCAGTCACGACGGCACTGCGCGGCGGTCAGATTGATATGGCCGTTGAAGTGCTCAGCCCGATACTGCCCCAGATCAAAAGTGGCGCACTACGGGCGCTCGCCGTAACCGGTGAGCGCCGCAATGCCGGTCTGCCGCAAATACCCACGGCCAAAGAAGCGGGCGTGAACGACTTTGTATCCACCTCGTGGAATGGCCTGAGCGTTCCTGCTGCCACGCCGCGGGCCGTGGTGGACCGCTTGAACAAGGAAGTGAACGCTGCGTTGCACAGCCCTGCAGTTCTTCAGAAGTTTGCCGAGCTAGATGTTGAAGCGCATCCCGGCACCGTCCAGCAATCGCAGGACTGGGTGAAGTCGGAAGTGAAGTACTGGGGTGACATGATTACCCACGCCGGTATTGAAAAGCGCTGACGCTTACTCGAATACCACACGCGGGAAATAAAAGCTCACCACGAAGTTGGGCACATCCACGATTTCACTGATGCGCAAATCGCCGCACACGCTGCACAACATATAGGCCTTGACCGGCGGCATGTGGTGGCGCGTGGTGAGCAAATCCACCATGCCACGCACGGCGGCGCGCGCAGCCTCCATCAGATCGGGGGCGATGCCGGTCGTGACGTCATAGCCCCTCGCGTCCAGATGGCGTGTCACCGGCCCGGAGGTGACAAACCGTGGAAACGCCAGCGGCGTCTGCTTGATTAATTCAAACTTCAGGCCCACGCTCATCGGGCTTTCAATCGCCGTACCGCAAACTTCACCATCGCCTTGTGCGGCATGGGTGTCGCCTACAGAAAACAGCGCACCACGCGCCTCCACCGGCAAGTACAACTCGGTGCCCAGCGCCATGTCGCGAATATCCATATTGCCGCCCACCCGGCGCGGCGGAACAATACTGTGCAAACCGGCCTCGGCAGGTGCCACACCAATGGTTCCGGTAAAGGGTTTGAGCGGAACTTTGCCCCACTCACCGAAGAATGCCGGTGCCATCGTCTCGGGATCGTATTTCCACAAGTGCAGCGCCGGATCCGTAAATTCATCAGCCAGCAAACCGAACCCCGGAATGTTGGCAGTCCAACCCCAACCTGAAGGCTTGAACGACAGCAAGGTGACCTTAAGCACGTCGCCCGGCTCTGCACCAACCCCTTTATTTTATTTTCAAATATATCACAATTTCATGAATAAGGAGAGGACAGCTATAAATACCGATTCTAAGCTATGATAATAAAATGTCTAATTTTTATACAGAATACGAATTACCAATTGTCACTGTTCGGAATAAGTTTTACTCCAGGAAAACAGCGCAGTCTTTCTTCAAGAGATAAGAAAAGCCATTTAAAAAAGCAGCATCTGTTGATTTAGCCAGAAGAGTGGTCGAGAAATCCCTCAATGATGATCGCT
>CAIZGT010000522.1 GCA_903932545.1 uncultured Rhodospirillales bacterium | reverse complement strand
CGGCCGGTGGCTGGGTCAGCATCCTGGCGTGGAGATCGTCAGCCGGGATCGCTGCGGTCTCTACGCGGAAGGCGCGCGCCAGGGCGCGCCGCAGGCCCAGCAAGTGGCCGATCGCTTCCACCTGCTGCAGAACCTCCGGCAGACCATCGAGCAGCAGCTGAGCCGCGCTCCTCGGTCCACGCAGCCGCCATCGCCGGCGAATGCCGAGGCGGAGGCCGTGATCGCCGCTGGATGGACTGGTCATGGGCGGCAGCCAGCGCTGCTGGAACACCGACAATTGGTTTCAACAGGCCGCATGGCCCGCTTTACGGACATGTTCAACCGCGTCAAAGCGTTCCAGCTTGCCGGCGAAAGCTTCTCGGCGATTGTCCATCAGACGGGGTTCCACTGGCGCACGGTCACGAAATGGATGCGGCTTGACGAACTGCCACCGCGCAACGTGATGGCGCCGAAGCGAAACACACCAGGCCGTTTCCACGACCATCTTGCCCGACGCTGGGCTGAAGGTTGCACCTCAGGACGGGCCTTGCTGCTGGAGATCAAGGCGCTTGGCTACACGGGCAGCCTGTCTCACCTGGGCCGTCTGCTGACCGAATGGCGCCGTGCCGGCCGCCCAGTCACCGTTGACGCTGCCACGGCTGCAACGCCCCTGTTAATCGATCCGTTGACCGGGCATCTGGTCTCGCCGATCGTTGCCGCCGCATTGTGTGTCAAGCCACGTGGTTTGCTGACGGACGTCCAGGCGGCGAAGGTCGACGCCTTCAAGACAATATCTCCTGCATTCGCCACAATGCGCGCGCTGGCCATGCGCTTCCGCGGCATTCTGCGCGGTGGCGAGGTCGAAAAGCTCACTGTCTGGCTGCATGATGCAGACCGCTCAGCTCTTTATGGCATTCGGCGCTTCGCCCATACGCTGAACCTGGATCTCGCCGCCGTTCGCAATGCGATCACTGAGACCTGGAGCAATGGCCAGACGGAAGGTCAGATCAATCGGCTGAAGATGCTGAAGCGGGCGATGTACGGCCGTGCCGGCGTCGATTTACTCCGCGCGCGAATGATCCCCCTCAGCCCCAGCCAGAATCACACGAATTGAGGAAGACCCCGCAGATCGAGGAGGAGCCAGAAAATGCGGCAGTGCCCTGACTTTTGCCCCTGTTACTAGGCGCCGTCCAACGCCTGCATCCAACCGGCGAGGCGCAACCCTTCCTGCAAATGGGCATGGTAGGCATCCGTGAACCAGGGGCCGCGTCCACGCAGGAAGACCTCAAACGGCAACGGTGCAACAACCGCGGCCGCCCGCCGCAATACGGCCTGCGCCTCCTCGATCCGGCCGATTTGCGCCAGCGCCGCCGCGATCCACCGGTACGACAATGATGCCGCCGGGTGCACGTCGAGCACCCGAAATCCATGTTCGACCGCGGCTTCGTAGTCGCACAGCAGGTATGTCGCCATGAGCAGGTGATGGTGGCTGATCCAGACCCGCGAGTCGTGGGGGCTGAGACGCACGCACAGATTG
>CAIZGT010000521.1 GCA_903932545.1 uncultured Rhodospirillales bacterium | reverse complement strand
CAGTGCATTCAACCGCGCTGGTGCAATACAACTGCTGACGGCATTCAGCGCTCTAGCCCTTGCGGTAGTTTTGGTCGCTCTTTAGCCCTGTTGAAACATTTTGGTTAGTCTCCGTCGCCCGCCAGCCGCCCTGTTGGGATTTCCAGGGCGGCTTTAGAGATTCAAATAAAACTATTGCATTGCTAGTAGTATTGTGAGATTGTTCAAGAGTAGAGAATGTTTCTTGTGTCACCAAAAGTGAAATAAAGACACTTTTTGGGAAATCCTACACCACCCTCACACCAACTTCACCACCATCTTCCCGAAATTGCCGCCACTCAGCACCCCCACCAAAGCCTCAGGCGCCGAAGAAATCCCGTCCATCACCGTCTCGCGATAGACGAACGAGCCATCCAGAACCCAAGGTGCCGCCATCTCGCGCCACTCCGCGTAGTATTGCGGCTTGTCGAACACGATCAGGCCCTGGATTTTCACCCGCTTGGCCACCACGAAGCCGAGATTCGGTCCAGGTGGCAATTCGGTGGCGTTATACTGTGCCACCATGCCGCACATGATCACGCGGGCGAAAAAGTTTAGATTTGCGAACGCCGCCGCCTGAACAGCACCACCGACATTCTCGTAATACACGTCCACACCCTTGGGACACGCATCGGCAATCGCCGCCGTCAAATCATCCGCGCGGTGATCCACGCACGCGTCAAACCCCAATTGTTCCTGCACATACAGGCATTTCTCCGGACCCCCCGCGATTCCCACCACCCGGCAACCCGCGCGTTTTGCAATCTGCCCAGCCACCGCACCTACAGCGCCCGAGGCGGCGGAGATCAGCACCGTCTCGCCCGCTTTCGGCGCACCGATATCCTTCATCGCGTAATACGCCGTCACCCCCGGCATGCCGAGTACGCCGAGATAGGTGGACAGTGGGGCGAGGGTTCCGGTGAGCTTCGTCAGCGCCGCCGCCTTGGAAACCGAATGCGTCTCCCAGCCGCGTGCCCCCACCACAATATCGCCCACACTGAACGCCGGATCAGCCGAGGCGATCACCTCGCCCACCGTCTCGCCCGTCATCACTTCGCCGATCTGCACCGAGGGCGCATAGCTTTTGCGGGTTGAGAGGCGACCGCGCATATACGGGTCAATCGAGAGGTAGTGATTGCGCGTCACCACCTCACCAGCCCCCGGCGCGGGGATGGCGGAGGTGATGAGTTCGAATGTGTTGCCATCCGGCATCCCGGTTGGGTATTGGCGCAGAACCCAGGCTTGGCGCTGGTCGGTCATGATCATGCCGCTCCGATGCGGGCGTTGCCGGGGAACAGAATGCGGCGTGCATCTGCGTCCACTTCAGCCTTGAAGGTGTAGCGCGTGGTCCATTCCACCGCGCGCGCCGCCGCCGGGCGGGCGTTGATCGCGTCAAGGTGGCGCTTCACATGTGGGAATTTTGCCCAGGCATCAGCATTGATCACGCGCGGCACCATGCGCGCCCAACCCCAGAGTGACATGTCCAGGAAGCTGTAGCTGTCTCCCACCAGCCATTCACGATTGGCCAGATGCTCGTTGAGCACGTGATAATGGCGCTCTGCCTCAAAGACATAGCGGTTGACGGCATATTCCTTGGGCTCCGGCGCGAAATGCTGGAAATGCACCGATTGGCCGGAATACGGGCCAATACCAGTGGCGATGAACATCAGCCACGACAGCATTTGGCCGCGCGTGACCGGATCATTGGCAGTCATGAACTGCCCGCTGGTCTCAGCGAGGTGGAGCATGATGGCGTTGGAATCAAACACCACCACATCGCCGTCCACCAAAGCCGGAGTTTTGCCGTTGGGGTTGATTTTGAGGAATTCCGAGCTGTGCTGCTCACCCTTGCGGGTATCAACCGGGATCACCTCATGCGGCAGGCCGGTCTCCTCCAGGAACAGGGCGATTTTCATCGGGTTGGGCGAGGGGTGGAAATATAGCTTGATCATGATGTGATGTGCCTTTGTGGGTTAAAATCTCAAGCCGCGTCCGCGCGCAAAATCAGCCGCCCGCTCACCTTGCCATCACGCAGCCGCATCAGCGCGTCAGACGCTTCGCTCTGTGGCACTTCCGTCACCGGCAACGCCTTCAGCGTGCCCGCCTGCGCCAGCGTGACCAGTTCGCGCAGTTCCTTCGGATTGCCGACGTAAGACCCTTGCACCGTCAGCGCGCGGATCGCCATGATCGGCAGTGCCACGGTGAGTTCACCGCCAAACAGTCCCACCTGCACCAGCTTGCCTCCCTTGCGCAGTGCGTCGAAGGCAAAGCGTGCGGTGGCGGTGCCGTTCACCAGATCGATCACTGCGAGCACCTGCCCACCAGCGGATTCAACGATCTTCGCCGTCACGTCGCCGCTGCTGGCGTCGACCACTTTGGTGGCACCCTCAGCGGTGGCGAGTGCGAGCTTCTCTGCACTCACATCCACCGAGATGATGTTGCGATGGCCGAGCGCCACCAGCACAGCCACCGCGTTTAGGCCCAAACCACCCGCGCCAACCAGCACGATGGGCTCGTCCGGTGAGATTGGCATCACCTTCTTGATCGCTGAATACACCGTGATGCCAGAACACGCGTAAGTGGCAGCCACCGCAGGGTTCAGCGTACCAGGGTCCACCAAATGGCGCGGATGCGGGGCGACCACGTGGGTGCCGTAGCCGCCATTTTGATACACGCCAATCGCGCGACCGTTGAGGCACATAT
>CAIZGT010000520.1 GCA_903932545.1 uncultured Rhodospirillales bacterium | reverse complement strand
CTCGTCTTGATCGTTGTCCTGGCTGCTGGTGCCGTCGTGGTTCTGTTCATTCGCGCGCGGTGGGCGTGGCGTGTGCTGAACCGGAGCACCGCCATTTTGCTGGGCAGCTTGGTTCATCGCATTCAGAATGCGGAAATAATGCTCGGCGTATTGGAAATAGCTTTCCGCCGTCACCCGATCCCCGCCGCTGGTCGCATCGCGGCCGAGTTGGAGGTATTTCTCGAACAATTGCTGAGACGTGCCGCGAATGCGGACATCGGGGCCGTTGCTGTCGAATACATGGTTACGATTGAGAGGGGCTCCACCGCCCTGGGTCCGGATCGGGCCGCCACTGCCGCCACCACCGCCGCCGCCACCATTGCCGCCGCGATGATTGCGGCCGCGCATACGCTTCATGTTCATGCGAGTGCCATCGCAAATTCCTCGGGTATGACCGGATCCGATGAGTCACGGCGTCTGGCACCATGCCAGCCCGATATTTTCAACGGATATCAGCTTGGGTCGCGCAAGCCTTATTCGCGATGCCGACCCAATTTGCCCGCCCCGTCCTTTCGTCCATCACCACAGGTTTTGGTGCAGAGACGTCTGAATATCTGGGAGCGTGGCGGGCAACCGATTCCGGTAAACCCGCACAGGCATCTAGAAACTAGCGGCAAGCCTCTGCGCTGCCAAACGATTTCTGCATATGAAGCACCAAAGCACGCGCAATTCCGCCCAGATCAGTGCTGCATGCAACCCTTTCGAGGCCGTACTGGTGTGCAATCGCCACCACATCGCCCTCTTGGCCCGCGCCGAGCTCGAAAATCGCCATTCCATCAAGCGTGAGCAGCCGTGGCAGCGCAGCGCAGATGGCGCGATAAGCGTCGAGTCCGTCTCGCCCGCCATCCAAGGCGCGCGCCGGTTCATGCTGCGCCACTTCTGGCATTAGACCAGGGATGACAGCGGCTTCGATGTATGGCGGGTTGGACAGGATGAGGTCGAAGCGGCCACTGATCGCATCTGCCCAACTTCCGGCACAGAAGCTCGCGCGGTCTGCCAGTTTGTTGGCCTGCGCGTTGCGGGCGGCAAGGGCGGCGGCTTCGGGGTTGAGGTCGATGCCGATGCCGAACGCGGATGGGAATTCCACCAAACAGGCAAGCAGCAGGCAGCCGGTGCCGGTGCCAAGATCGAGGATCCGCGCTGGGCTTTGCACATGCGCCAGTGCCGCCGCGATCAGCGTCTCCGAATCAGCGCGCGGGATCAGCGTGGCGGGGGAAACTTCGAGGTCAAGCGTCCAGAACCCCTGACGGCCGGTGATGTAGGCCAGCGGCTCGCGGGCAAGGCGGCGGGCTAGGAGGGGAGCGAATGCGGCTGGCGCGGCGGCGCTGCGGTCGAGCGCTGTGTTGTGAGGCACGCCGAGCGCATGCGCCATCAGCCAGCGGGCTTCGAGGGCTGCGTCGTCGATGCCTGCGGCGGTGAGAGCGGTGGTGCCGGCGCGGAGGGCGGTGCCGATAGTCACTCCTCCGCCGCCAACCGTGCCGCCTGATCTTCGGCGATCAGCGCATCGAGAAACTCGTCCAGATCGCCTGCCATCACGCGGTCAATTTTATACAGCGTCATGTTGATCCGGTGATCCGACACCCGGCCTTGCGGGAAATTATAGGTTCGGATCCGCTCGGAGCGGTCCCCGGTGCCAACCTGCGATTTGCGATCAGCCGAGCGTGTGGCGTGCAAAGCAGCGCGCTGCATTTCATAAAGCCGCGCGCGCAGCAGCTTCATCGCTTTGGCTTTGTTCTTGTGCTGACTTTTCTCTTCCTGCATCGCGACAGCCAAGCCGGTGGGCAGATGGGTGATGCGCACCGCGGATTCGGTTTTGTTGACGTGCTGACCGCCAGCACCTTGGGCGCGATAGACGTCGATGCGCAGGTCACGCGACTCATCAATCTGCACATCCGCCTCCTCCGCCTCGGGCATGATCGCCACCGTGACGGTGGAGGTGTGAATGCGCCCCTGGCTTTCGGTTGCCGGCACACGCTGCACACGATGCACACCTGACTCGAATTTCAGCCGTGCGAACACGTCTCGCCCGGTGATTTCGGCGGTCGCACCGCGCAAGCCGCCGAGTTCGCTCTCGTCGTAATCCATCACCTCGAAGCGCCAGCCATGCAGGCCGGCGTATTTCTTATACATCTGGAACAGCTCGCCCGCGAACAATCCCGCCTCGTCACCGCCCGCCGCGGGACGGATTTCGAGCAGGGCGGAGCGCTCATCGGCTTCGTCTTTAGGCAGTAAGGCGATGCGGATAGCGTGTTCGAGTGCGGGGATGCGCTCCTTGAGGGTGCGCAACTCGTCCTCGGCCATGTCCTTCATGTCTGGATCGGCCAGCATCGCCTCAGCGTCGATTTGATCGCGCTGGGCGGCCCGCAGTTCGGCGACGCGGGCGACGATGGGGTCGATCTCGTTCAACTCACGCGAGGCTTTGACGAAGGCATCGCCGGTGAGGGTGCCTTCGCCGAGCATGTCGTTGAGCTCCTCGGAACGGGCGACGATGCGGTCGAGTTTGAGGGCGAAGCTCATGTCAGCGAGTGATCCAAACTTATAAAACGTAGGGTGGGTTAGCGCAGCGTAACCCACCATTTCAGTGCGGGCTCGAAGACGGTGGGTTGTGCTGCGCTAACCCACCCCACCAGTTTCCGCCCTACGAAGCTCAATCGAAGAAATTCAAAATATCTTTAACCTGTATGGTCTTTTTTTGACCAGCATCCATGGGTGTGACGGTAAAGGATTGATCTGCAATCGACTTTTCTGGATTAAAATTTACCACATGCACCACAAGTGACGCGTTGGCTTTTTTTGCTTTGTTGAAGCGCTTTTTTTCGTTTCCAGAATACTCTATTTCAGCCCGTTTCCCG
>CAIZGT010000519.1 GCA_903932545.1 uncultured Rhodospirillales bacterium | reverse complement strand
CGCCGCGTTGACGCTGGACAACACCATGGTTGGACGGGCGATCAAAACCGGACAACAGCTGATTCTGAACAACGTCAAAGAAACCGAGCGCGCCAACCCTTTCAGCAGTTGGCTGGAGGCGAAAGGCGGCCAAGCCTGCATCATCACGCCGCTGACGATGCTCGATGAACGACAAGCGTTCAATTTGATGTTCACACAGCCACATTGCGATCAGCGCTTTTTGGCCGAAAACGCGGAACTCGCCCGCGATGCCGCCCACACGCTGGGGCCGATGCTGCGTCGCTTGAAGGACGACGCGCATGCAAGACTGTTTCGCCGCGCCGTGGAATGCAGCCCCGATCCGGTGCTGATCAACGAGGCGAGGCCCTGCACCGATCCCACTTCGCGTATAATCTACTGCAATCAGGCGTTTGTTGACGTCAACGGCTACACAATCGATCAAGTCCTCGGCCGCAGCCCGCGCTTCCTGCAAGGGCCGGGCACTGAGTCAGACGCGCTAAACGTCCTGCGAACCGCGATGCAGGCCTTTCAGCCGGTGCGCCAGATCATCACCAGTTACAAAGCTGACCGCACGCCGATGCTGGTTGAACTGAATTTGGCCCCCGTGGCGGACAGCACCGGCGAATACACCCACTGGGTGTGCGTGCAGCGTGATGTGACCTTGCAGATGACCAACGCCGCGGAACGCGAGGCCCATCTGCGCGAACTCCAAGCGCTGTTGGCGGTCATCCCCAACGCGATCTTGCGGTATCGTCGGCTGGGCTTCAAATTATGGGAGAAGGTGTTTGCCTCGGCGTCAATCGAACTGATCACCGGGTTTACGGCCGCCGAGGTGTCGGGCAGAGAGTGGGCGCTTCAGCATCTGGCGGAAGAAGATTTCAATATCTTAAGCGACAATCTGGAGCTGGCATACATCTCAGGCAGCGCCGCCGCTGAGTTCCGTCTTCGCCACCGAGATGGCGAATTGCGGCTGATCCAGGCAAAAACATGCAGCTATGTTGCAGTGACTGGTGAGACAGAAATTGTCACCACCTGGACCAACATCACCCGTGAACGCCAGGTGGCGGCGCAGCTGGATCAGGCGGCGAAAATGGCTGATCTGGGTGAGCTCGCCGCCGGGTTGGCCCATGAAATGAGCCGCCCGCTTGGGTCAATTATGCTAGCGGCAGAGAATGCGATCCGGGCACTTCACAAAGGGCCGGAGCATTTGGCCCGCGTGGCGGAGAAGCTGGCAACCATCGCTACCCTCGCCCAGCGCGGTGCCGATATGGTGAGCCATGTGCAATTCTTCAGCCGCATCGATGGCGGCAGCGCGGTTGATATCGCATTGCATGTGCTGCTCAATGATTTGATGATCATGGCCCAGCCGCGATGCCTCGAAAGCCAAGTTCAGGTTGAGGTGCACATTCCCGCTGATTTTCCGATACTCCATGTTCAACCTGTGTCGCTCGAACAGATTATGATCAATCTGATCTCCAATTCATGCGACGCATACGATTTGCTCGGCCCCAGCACCGACCCGCTGCCGCACAAAATCTTGATTGACGCGCGCGCTGAGCAAGATCTGGTGATCATTGAGTTTCGTGATCGCGCGGGCGGGATTCCGGCGCAGCATTTGCCCTTCCTGTTCGACGCGTTTTTCACCACCAAGCCAGTCGGCAAAGGGACGGGGCTGGGGCTGTCGATCAGCTTTGGCATTGCGCAGGAATTGGGCGGGAATTTGTCGGTCTTTAACGACCAAGGCGGTGCGGTGTTTGTGCTTAATCTGCCCCGCGAGATCGGGTGAGCGCAGATGGGCGTTGGCACCTCCCCCGTAGCAATCGGCAACAGTGAGCAACAGATGCGGCCTGATCAAAATGCTGATCTCGGGCGACGCTTGGCGATCGCGGAGACGATGCTCGCGCAAGTGCCTGATGGCATTGCGTTGTTTGATGCCAATTCCCGGTTGGTTTCGAGCAACGCGGCCTTCGCCACGCTGACACAACTGCCGCCGCATGTGCTGCAACCCGGCACCGCCCGACGGGACATGCAGCATTATTCAACCATCTATGGGCTATTTGGCCCGGTGCATGAGTTTGCCTATGCCCAGGCGGTTCATGAGAACCCAACCCTGCGAAGCTACCGCCTGCGCCATGACGGGCGGATGATGCAGATGTTTGAAACCCCCTGCCCCGACGGCAGTTTTGTGGTGACGCTTTTTCCGATCAACGACCTGCTCACCATTCATCGCGATGTGGCGGAGCGGAGCGCCATTCTGCAAGCGGTGATGAGCCATGCGCGATGCGGTATCGTGCTGATTGACAGCCAAGGCGGCGTTGTGGCGTGCAACGAAATGTCGCGCCAATTCAACCCATATCCGAAGATCAGCCTTACAGTTGGCACCAATTTTCGGGGGTATCTGGCGCGCGTCGCCGAGCACGCAGCCGAGCAAAACCACCTGGATATTCTGCACTGGTGCGAGCAGGCAGCAGCACTTGACCGCACCAAGCCCGCGCATGATCGCAGGCCCAACCTGCGCGGTGGTTGGGTGGATTTCTACTCGGATCCGACGGCCGATGGTGGGTTCATCATCACCCATATCGACGTGACCGAGTTGGTCAACGCGCGGCTGGCGAGTGAGACGACGACGCAGGAATTGCAAGCCCTGATCGCCGCAATGCCCGGCGCACTGATCCGCCAGCGGCGCAATCCGGATGGGAGTTGGAACCGATTCTTCGTGTCGGCTCAGGTGACGGACATTACCGGCCACTCCCGCCTTGAGGCGTCTGACCCGCGCTGGGTTATACAAAATACCGATCCGGCCGATTATGCCAAGCT